>JAYZAR010000214.1:0-8181 GCA_036339635.1 Planctomycetota bacterium
GAGAAGATTTCCGTTTGTTCTATACACGAATTGAAGTGCACTGCGCCCGCTGCGACGCTCACCTTGGCCACGTCTTTGATGATGGCCCAAAACCGACAGGAAAACGCTACTGCATGAACAGTGCATCGCTGAAGTTTGTCGAGAAAAAAGAGGATCAGAAAAGAAAAGATCCCAAAAAAAATTAAGTAGCAATAGCACTGTTAATAGGTAGCGAACACCTCGATCAGCAGGGCGATTGTCACCAACCTGATATGACAAGAACTGTTCTACTCCTCTACCGGCACATCCAATGTTTCGGCAGTTTTGTTGGAGGGACGATTTTCTCCATCCGCTGCAACAAGATGGCTCGTTGCAACGATCAAGGTTGACTAGACGACGGATAAGCTCGACGTGAGCGTCGGAGCGAATGAAGCATTTCACTCGCGATGTAGGCAAGAGCTGACAAAAAGCAAATCACGCCAATCGAAGCGAACAACGCGGCGTATCCGTACTGCCCACCAATCCACCCCACTAGCGGAGCCCCCCCAACGGTGCCAAGGTCGAGCATCATCAAGGCTAACGCGGACCCAGTTCCGCGAACGGCGATTGGAAAAGAATCGAGGGTCAAAGATGTCATCGTGTGGAACATCAAACTATGGCCCACGCCAGTCGTCACCGCCGGCACAATGATCATCCACGGATTAGATGCGTCCACTATGCCAAAGCCCAACATACCCACCGACATAAACAGCATTCCGGCCAACAAGACCTTCTTTGACCCCACGCGCTCGGGCAAACGCCGCGAAGCAACCCTGACAATCAAAGCGACACCGGCGTAGAACACGAAGAACAGACCGATGACCGAAATGCCTTCGATGTGCAGTGACGCTGCATCAATGAAGCTAGCCAAGAAAATAAACGGTGCGGACATGCAAACTCCGAACGCCAAATCAACCACCAAGATCATGCCGGGCCAATGCTGATGAGCCGTCCTGATAAAATCAGATAACTTCAAAGGGTTCTTGCCATTCCCGGGAGTGGGGCGGAGTAACGGCAAGCAGAACGCTGGCAAAATAATGAATAGAGTAGCAGCGATGAATAACACTTGAAATGTCTCACCCGTTCTCTCGGCAAGAAACAAGTCTCCTAACAAGGGACCAAGTAGCATTCCAATGAATCCACCGATTCCAAAAATCCCGATCGCCTCGGTGCGCCGATTTCCGGGTGTGGTCAGAGTGATGTAAGTCAATCCACTCGTAAAGACGATCGCTGTCCCCAAA
This sequence comes from Planctomycetota bacterium, assembly GCA_036339635.1. Classification (GTDB taxonomy): domain Bacteria; phylum Planctomycetota; class Planctomycetia; order Pirellulales; family Pirellulaceae; genus Rubripirellula. Next base: position 1,260 of record JAYZAR010000214.1, read on the forward strand.
ACCAGCGAACCACGAATCAGATAAATCACCCAGTCAATTTCGGTGATTAGCAGATTTAAAATCGAAGCCAAGCCAAAGGTAATATACCCAATTCCCCACATGGTCCGGGCACCAAGGCGATTGATCCATTGCGCCATCCAAGGCCTCAACGCTAAGCCGGCAATGGCACACGCCCCCATGATCCAGCCAACCTGACCCAGATCACCACCAAGAAACTCGATCCATCTGCCGTAATGAGCCATCAAAGTGTTAGCACAGACGAAGCAAGTCTGGCTGACAAAAGCAAGCCAAAAATTTCGGTCGTAGAGAGGAGGATCCAAAGGACTTGGTTCGAGAAAGGGAAAAGCGTGGCGGGATCGACGTAAAGAAACTTGAGGCGATGGTGCCCACCCAGGCAAATACGCCCCTAGGCACCGCAATAGTGTAGCAATGCGACCATCAATGCCACTCCCCTCGTTCCAGACCTTCGAAACGACCGAACCGACATTCCGCTATTTGATCATTCATAGTTCAATCATTCGCTGCTCTCGCTTCCCGCCTGTCATATCCAAACCAGATCCTTCACGCGGTTCCACTCATTTCGCTCCCACGAATGGGCTCGAATTCATCGGATGGGTAGATGAACACAGGAATGCATTCGATCCCGCAATCCTTCAGCACCGTAGTGACTTGCCCCCTTCACTTCCTCAACAGACCGATGAACCTGTTTCTAAAAATCCTTTGATGGAATGAAGTGAAAGGATCACAACACGAGTATTGCCTACTTCGTCAACACCCCGGTGGGACATCATCACAACAGCGGAGATTCGCTTTCGCTCACGACCGCACAGGTTTCAAGCGGTCTTTCTTCCGAAACCAGATCGGTCATTAACTTCCATTCCCAATCAGCCAGTCGTCACTTGAGCTTTTAATCAATAGCGGGCAGTTCAATCAAGGTGCTGGGTGGACAATCGATCGCCAACCACGATCAGTTCACCAGCATCACCTCGCCAGCTTCGATCAATCTCATCCACATCCAAGCCTGCGAATGCGGCCCCTAAAAACAGAAGAGTTCCCACGCTTCGACGTTACTCCAGGCATGTGCCCACCAAGTATTAAGCATCACGGATTGGTCGAGAAAGACGGATCAACAATCATCGAACACCCTTTCGGCACACCACGCGACGCGGAACAAATCGTAGAATGCACAGAGCAGAATTTGATGCTTTTTCTACCTCTAAAATGTAATGCGTCGTCGTGTCAACCAAGCTGCCATTCTCTTCTCAACAGGATCCGTTTTTTCCGAACGGACCAGCCTCTCCTCCACCGACGCAACGGTCACAGTGGTCGCTCATTCTCTTAGTCACGCTTGGTTTTGGTCTATTGTTTTGTGGCGGTCTGGTGACGCTCAGTTACATCGCAATTCAAAAAGCTGCTGGCGTTCGTCCAGCAGTTGACCTACCTGATGAAATGCCATCACGAAGCGATGACCGTAACCTGTTCAACGCGTCGCTGACTGATTTCGTAGCTAAGCCAGAGACAGGCATTGATGCAGATCCTGAGGTTTGCGAGTTCGTGCAAACCAGTCTCAGTCAACTGCGCAACGCTGAATCCATCTCGTTCAGCCGAGAAATGTTCCTTGAGGCGATTGCTGCGAGCCCCAACGGAGAAGGAAAAATTGGAATCGTTGAACGACTCACCATCAATACCTGGCTAGCTGAATACGAACCAATCCCCACCATCGACGAACCCCATCATCGAATCTTAGACATTCACATGAACGGAACCGGGGATCTGGCAACAGTCGACATGCTGATTTATTCATCCGATAGCCAAGCCCAATCTGTACAGTGGTATCTGGTGAAGGAAAGCAATGATTGGAAGATGTATGACTGGCAGCGACTTGAATTTGGACGACGCATGTCCGATGAATACGCGGGGTACGTCGCGGCCGAAACATCCAATTCTGAAGGGTATGACTTAGCCATGCAGGAATTGGCAGAAGCCAAAAACCTTTGGTTGAATGGCGAACAGACGCTTGCCAGAGCAAAACTTCGGAAATGCGAAAGCACGCCAATGCTCCCCTCCGATCGCCCCGTTGGACTGCTCAGAACCGCCTACACTTGGATGGGACTCGGCGAGCACGAGGAGGCAATTCGAGTTCTGAAAAGCATCCCCAACCCTGATCAATCTTGGGGAGTTTGGCCATCCTTGGCGGCCTGCTTCCTGAACGCGGGCCAAAAAGAGCAGGCACTGCAGGCTGCATTGAAGGCACAAGCACAAACGCCAAACCATCCCAACGTTCAATGGTTGCTCTCGCAACTCAAACCCTCATCCAAAGAATCGGCTGAGCACATTTCCACGGCCCTTCAATTCTGCCCCCATGATGCGACCTACCTTGCTGCCGTCATCGCGAATACGCGACCCGAAGATATACCGCTTATCCTTGATTGCATCCTGCTCAGCGATAATGAATCGGAGTGGTCGCAACTGCTCGATAGCGCAGCACGATCAACTGACTGGGGTAAGGCGCTATTCACCGCTACTCAACAGCGCGAGGATTTGCCACCGAGTTTTGCAACCTTGGTCAACGCGAATATTGCTTGGTCCAAAGCAGATTACGATGATGCAGCTGAACTGTTTCTGCAAGCTCGAGATGAAGCGAAGACGACGATACTTCGGGACATTGCCAACCAAGACCATCTTGCGGCGCGATTAGAAAATGGACGGCTCGCCAAATTATTTCGTGAAGTCACATACCTTGAAGATGTATTGGCTAAATTAACGCAGCAGGCACTCGACGAGAACCTGAACATCGAACCAGAAGATATTCTCGAGGCGTTAAGGCAGGTCGATACGGAAGATTCAGATTGGGTCAGCGGGCTCCGCGGTCACGCCAACTATCTACTCCGGCAGTACGAACTGGCCTTACCCGACCTGGACCGTTTCTCGCGCTGGATCACCACCCAAAGTGACACGCCTGAAGAGACAGAAGCTCCCTCAAATTGGATCGCCGACGCGACTGCTTCCCAATTGACCGAAGTCTTGATCAAGCTGGATCAGCCGATGGACGTGCTGAAACGATGGCCAGCTGACTTCAGCCGACACCATCAGTGGGGAACACTACTGCTGCAACGCAATAACGACAAAACGCGAGAGTACGTGCTCACCGCGTTTGAGGAAACACTCCCTGATTCGGTTGATGTTCAGCGATCACGTTTCTTGGCAATGGACGCCAAATTGCGAGGGGATGCTGATGCTTGTGACCAACACCATGGCGACGCCATCGAAAAATGGAAAAGACTCATCAGCGAAGAAATCGCCTATACATTACAGACACTTATCACGGATCGCGCTCACGACGCGATCTGGAACCGTTTCAGCGGTCCGCCCTTAAATCTACAAGCAACGGATGAGCAGCCCACACTAAGCGCATCCTTCTTCCTGGCGACTGTACGCGAGGCGAACGCGTTGAAAGACGAGCAGGCAATTCGGCACTGGATCGATTTCGCCGCCCGACAGGGTGGCGAGACTGGCGACACCAACTCCGTGATGCAGAACACATTCGGAAACCTACTGCTGGAGACAGGGAACTACGAGGCGGCTGCTACCGCATACCTCGCAGCGATTGAACAAGAAGAAGCCAAAGACACATGGGCATCAGAGGAAAGACGACTGAACTATATCGATTCCATGATCAAAGCAGAAAAAATAGACGAGCTGCTGACATGGCTATCAAAGCAAGGTGAAGTACCCGTCTTGGATCGAGCAACCATCGAATTGGCCGCCGGAAATGGTGCAAACCTGATCGACCTGCTCGCTGATCAACCCAAGGAAAAAGTAACAAGGTGGCTTCAGCGTTCACAACAGCGGCGATCCTTGGAACGCTACGCCGACGAAGCCTGGATGGATACTTTGCTCAGTGATTACCCGATCTACCTCAGCTATCTTTTCGGCCAAGCGTCGGGTGATTTGGCCGTTTTTCAGAAGCAATTACCAGAAACAGAGCAAATGCTGCGATGGGTGCGACAAGCCGTCGGCAGCAATGCAGAATCGATAAAACTTTCGCTCCTCAGCGAACATCAGCATGCATGGGTCGCAAACCTTAAAAACAGCCAACGTTACCTCGTCGCCTTCGAAATGAGGCAATACGATTCATCCAATCTGCCAGAATCACTTCGTCCAAAAGTCGCAGATGCCGTTTTGCAGATCTCCCTCCACGTGATCGACCACCAACCACAACCAACTCGCCGCCTATTTGAGGCAATTGCCCGCATTGCAAACGAAGACGCAATCGCATTCCAGTGGAACGACCACGGTTTGCTTTGGGCCGGCGACAACATGACAGATCGCTTGAAATGGCAAAACCGCGTACCGGCAGAGCACGCCATGGGAAAATACCGTTTACTTTCGGAGCCTGCTCTCAACCAATTGAATGCGTCAGATTTATCACTGAAGAAATGGAGCAATGCACTGGAAGCGACAAGCCAAGAATACCTTCCCATTCTGACCCGCCGGTCGATTGGCTCAGTCACCGAAAAACTACCGGCACAACTTATGAGCGTGAATTTCGAGGGTTATTACCTGGAGGTCAAAATGGAAGCCGATAGTGAACTCGACCCGCTGGCAAAGTTGGGCCGACAGTTTCGATCCAATGTTCACGATGCAGAACAACGCTAACCAGGCCAATCGATTAAACCCCATCCATCGTCCTTGTTTTAGCAGGACGTGAGCTGTTCACTGGATGCATCCATGCCTCACTATGCCATCAAGCGTTCCATCCTGATCGACGCTCCGGCCGAACAAGTTTTTGATACCGTTGCCGATTTCGCAACTTGGCCGACTTGGTCACCCTGGCTGCAAATTGATCCCAAGGTGGCGTTAAATTACACCGGCAAACCCGGCAGCCTGAATGCAGGTTATCAGTGGACCGGAGAAATCGTCGGGCAAGGCGAAATGCAGCACTTCGTTCTAAACCGACCGCGGCGGATCGAGGACAATTTACGCTTCATTGAACCGGTGAATTCGCGAGCGGACATCAGCTTCGATTTTGAATCAGTCGATCACTCGACCAAAGTCACTTGGCAAATGACCGGTAAACTACCCTGGTTTCTGTTTTGGCTAAAACCAACCATCACAATGTTCATCTCAATGGATTACGACCGTGGCCTGAAGATGTTGAAAGAGTTCGTCGAAACCGGAGAAGTACTCAGTGAACTCGAAGTTTTGGGAACCGAAATCCGTAAGGAGATCCACGTTCTTGGGGTTCGAGATTCAGCAGCTATCACTCAGATCGGGCCAGTCACGGAGAAAGCCCTTCAAAAAGTCGACAACACAATGCAAAGTTTTGAGATAACACCCGCTTCCGGAGCAATCAGTATCTATCACCCCGTAAATCTTAAACGTGGGCGATTTGAATTCACCACTTTTCCCGTCTCGTTGGCAGTTACGCCACCCTCAGGTTTGCAATGCATTCAGATTCCAGCTGGCAAGTTCTTACGCGTCAGGCATACCAGTAGCTACGACAACCTAGGCAATGCATGGAGTGGCATCTATCAATACGCGAGAGCCAGAAAACTCAAAATTGCCAAACGAGATGGATTCGAAATCTATCGCAACCATCCCAAGGAAACACCTTTAAACGAGTTGGTCACCGACGTTTACGTTCCCCTAAAGTCATCCAAGTGATGACTTAAATGTGCCGCAAGAAATTGCACCTCACCCAAATACCCGACCTATAATGAACGTCCGTCCTAACCAACCATCCATTTCTCCACTCACGGAACAATCCCCACCGATGTCGAAGCTGAACCGCCGCCAATTTTCCGCTCTTGCTGCTTCCACCTACATGGCGTCCACTGCACCTCTATTGACTCAAGCCCAAAGCCCGAATGAACAATTGGGAGTTTGCATTGCGGGCTTGAACGGTCGGGGCGGGGAGCATATCCGTGGCTTCAATGCCGATCCACGAACCCTGATTCGCGCAATCGTCGACATTGACGAAGAAGTGGCCGGGAAACGCGCGGACCAAATTTCGAAGCTTCAAAATTTCAAACCAGAAGTGTTCACCGACGTTCGAAAAGCGTTGGACGCAGATGGCGTTGATATTCTGACGTGCGCAACGCCCAACCATTGGCACGCCTTGATGGGTGTCTGGGCAATGGAAGCTGGCAAAGATGTTTACATCGAAAAGCCGGTCAGCCATAACATCCATGAAGGCCGCGCATTGGTCACCGCAGCGGAACGCTACGGACGGATGTTTCAAACCGGCACTCAATCTCGCAGCAGCAGCGCTTGTCGCGATGCCGTCCAATTTTTGGCTGACGGTGGTATCGGGGAAGTCAACTTCGCTCGCGGACTCTGTTACAAACGTCGCAAGTCGATTGGAGCGCTCGGCGATTACCCGATTCCACCAAATGTCAACTTTGATCTGTGGAGCGGACCAGCGAGCTTGACCGATCCCAAACTTACTCGGGGCCGGTTCCATTACGATTGGCACTGGCAACGCCATTACGGGAACGGTGACCTCGGCAATCAAGGCCCACACCAAACCGATATTGCAAGATGGGGCCTGGGATTGAATCGTCACCCCAATGCGATCATCAGCTATGGCGGGCGACTTGGTTACGATATCGAACGGAAAGACCCCAACTATGTCGACGCTGGTGACACCGCCAACACAGAGGTGTCGATTTATGACTATGGCGATAAATCGATTGTCTTCGAAACCCGCGGCCTGGACGTCAGCGATTCGATGGGCAAAGAAGTGGCAACCTTCTTTGGCGACGGAAAAGGCAATAAGATCGGTGTGATTTTTTATGGCGAAGACGGCTACCTGGCTCAAACACGTTACGACTACTGCCGCGTGTTCGACAAAGAAATGAATTTGACCAAAGAATTCAAGGCCCGCAATGTTGGTGATGCACACTTCGCCAACTTCATC
>JAYZAR010000215.1:0-6538 GCA_036339635.1 Planctomycetota bacterium
CCAGCGGACTTCTGAAAACACAAGGCGTTCAGTAAAAAATATTTATGAAATCCTCCAAAAGTTCGAAACCGCGAGCATCCAGTTCTCATTGCCATTCGAGCATACCTTTTAGAAACACGATGATGAGAAAGGACCACTCGATATCTGGACGGTTGACACAGACAACGAACCGATCTCAGGCGATGGCTAAAACGCCAAATGTGTGACACACATGCTCACCCATCAATCACCCAAGTCTTTTGGTAGCTCCGCTCCAACAGACTGGTGCGTTCAATCCATGTTTCGAACCCAACCTGCTGTGCCACTGAGCTACTGTACAACCGACATGCTGCAAGAGCCAACCGTCGCGTCACTTCAATCGTGCAACCGATTCCTGATTAACCCAAACGAAAACGCTACCGAATTTTCAAGTCTGAAACTGCGAATCAGCAACGGAGTGATGCAAGTACACCAATGCACACGCGAAGCCCAACTCAGATCTCAACTACATATCGCCTGCAACACTGAAGACTGACAATTTGACATTGCGCGAATGTTCGCCTTCGCAGAAACAAAACATTCTTGATCAAAGCCAGACTTCGGTCCCACAAATAATGACCACCAATCCCTACCAACCGCCACGATCGAACCGAGAGGCTCCAATCTATTCAGCTTCAAGAATTTCGGCCGTCCGCTCCGTGCGGATATCCCTGTGCATCCTGCTCGTACCCGGGATCTCTAACTTTATCTGTTTTCAATTCCCTGGCAGTTTTGGTCCCACTGGATTTCAGATGACGAAATTTGATCGCACAGTAAATCTCGTCGCTCTCTGCCTAACGATCGTGTCAATCTGGTTTTGGGGGTTAATTTTGCTCGAACGTATTGCGGCATTGATCTACTGGGTAGCAGGGCGAACACGGGTTTGCAGGAGCACTCCTCAGCAATGGAAACAGCAGCTCTATCACGCCCTTCAACGCGGGCCAAACCTCGCCTTCTTAAGTGCCATCTTATGGTTCGTTTGGATAGTGGCAATCTATCCGCTCCAGCTTGACTTCTTTAGCGTTTCCCTTCCCATCGGAATTGCGGCCCACATTCTGGCTGCGTATCTGTATCTTCCCCTCTTCTACAGCTGGTACCGCCTCGAACAGGAGAAGTGATTCGAGACAACTGAGATCCATTTTTCTAATCATTTGAGAAATTCCCCAAGGCCTTTTCGCGAATTGCAGACACAAAACCGCCACCACTCGACTTCCCCGGCTTAGGGTGAATACCTATCCGTTACGCTGCGTCTTACATTGAAATGTCAGACCGTCTGTTAGAACATAATGACGACGGCGGTGACGAATACAGCAAAGCAAGCACCGAAGCGTGCGTCGAATGACTCCACCTCGCTTAAAATGACGCTCACCGTTGATGGACACTCGTTCCCGATTTGCCAAGAAGTCACCGCAATGATTAGCGCCACTATCTATCGATTGATTCTCTGCCCGCTAGCAGTTTCTGGAACATTTGCCGCGGTCGTGCGTGCCCAGGACACATCGGATCGCGTGGACTTCGTCCGTGATGTAATGCCAATCCTTCAACAGCATTGTGTCGAGTGCCATAATCCTTCCTTAAAAATGGGGCACTTAGTCCTCACATCGCGTGATGCGATGGTGGCAGCCGACGTTGTGACCGCGGGCGATGCGGACGCCAGTCTTTTGTCGCAACGCCTCCACGATCGCGATCTTGGCGTTTTGATGCCACCGACCGGCCGACTGTCAAAAGCCGAAATGGATCAACTGAACGCCTGGATTGAAACAGGAGCCGCGTGGCCGCGCGACGTTGTGATCAAGACGGAGTCGAATTATCAATCCAATCGCCCGCCAGCAGGCATTTTTAAAGCTCTTCGAGATGCGAATGACCAACAGCTATCCAGCCTGCTCCGCAACAAAAGTGTTTTGCGAGAAACCGATCATCGCGATGCGACTCCACTCATTTATGCCGCCTACTACTCTAGCCCCGAAGCGGTTCAATCATTGCTACAAGCAGGAGCCGATCCAAATGTGGCCGATCAAGACGGCCTGACGCCCTTGATGTTCGCCATCTCAGATCTTGATAAGGTCCGAATGCTGATTCGCCATGGGGCAAACGTCGATGCAGAAACTAAATTAGGACGCCGTGCCATCCTGATGGCAGCTGCTCATGCTGGTAACGCAAAGGTTGTCTTGGAGCTGATGCAATCGGGTGCTGATATTCATTATGCCGATCGCCGAGATTGGACGGCGATTTCGTTGGCTGCACGCACTGGTGATTACACGTTGATGAGTGAAATCCTCAGTCAACTAAATGATACATTTGTTGATTATTCAAAAATGCTCGGCAAAGCACTTGGCGAATCGGCACGCGCAAACGATCTAACGGCTGTTCGGCTCTTCCTGTCACAAAAGATCCGCCATGACCAAGCTGCGCTCGATAGAGCTCTCGTTTTTGCTGCCACCCACGGCAACCAGCCAATGACCGAACAGCTCATTACTGCGGGTGCAAATCCAAACTCCACCAGCCCCGCAAAATTCGCAACGCCTGCCTCACCTTTCTTGGCCGCCGCCTATTCCGAAACACAAAATTTTGGTCTTGTCAAATATCTCCTTTCAAAAACAGATGATATTCAGCAACAAGAAAAGCACGGTAAAACAGCGTTGGCGATGGCACGTGAACACGGGTCGAGCGACATCGCGGAGTGGTTGCTTCAATCAGGTGCAATAGACGCGGAACGCCACCCATCCGGAACTGTAAACCGCGGACTGCCAGCGGAAATTACGACCGATCCAGTAGACGAATCACGTGTTCGCGCAATCGTTCAGAAAAGCACAAACTTACTGCAGTCCTGCGATCCGATTTTTTTTGCCAAATCTGGGTGTATTGCGTGCCATCACCAGACTGCGTCAGCTTTGGTGGTCGCTTCGGCTCGCCAGCGTGGAATTGCATCAAACGATCAAGCGTGGCGTCAACAAATCAAATTGACCTCGGTGGAACTTGCAAAAAAACGTTCGGTTTTCCTGCAACGCATAAAAACTGGAGGAGCGGCCCATCGCTTTGGCTATCTGCTGTGGGGATTGTCCGCTGCAGATTATCCGCCCGATGAATTTACTGATGCCGCTTGTTATGAGTTGGCTGGCCTGCAGCGATTGGATGGATCGTGGCTGAGCGACGCTCATCGTCCGCCCACGGAATACTCTTCGATCACGGCAACTGCGGTGGCACTCCACGCGATTGATCATTACTCGCCGCCGGGCTGGCGATCATCCACGCAAAAAAGGGTCGCTCGTGCCACGAATTGGCTTGCCCGACAGCAGCCTGAACACAATGCAGAAAAAGCATTTCGCCTGCTCGGCTTGCACTGGGGAAACGCACCGAAAGTTCAGATTGCCACCGCGACACGAGAGTTACTGCTTGATCAATCGGACCTGGGAGGTTGGGCACAACGCCCAGGTCTTGCCCCCGACGCTTACGCCACGGGGCTCACACTTTACGCGTTGCAAGCATCGGGCGAAACAGCGACCACGACGGCGGCCTATCAGAACGGGATCCGATTTCTTGTAAGCAATTCCAAGCCGGATGGTTCTTGGCATGTCCAAAGCCGCTCGTTTAAGTTTCAACCTTATTTTGAAAGTGGTTTCCCCCATGGCCCAGACCAGTGGATCTCGGCTGCTGCCACCGGCTGGTCCTGTCTGGCGATGTCAAAAACCCTTCCAACTCGCGCGAAAGAGACGCCGAAACCGACGCCATAAATCGATACGACCTCTGAAAGGTTTGGAAAATCGGATACTGCACATGCTTGGAAATATCTTTGCCCGTCATCGCCAAACCCCACCCGCCGAAATACGGATGGGTGAGGAATCAGCTGTCAATACAGAAACACAAGTCAAACAGCCCAAAAAGCGGAACACCAAACGGCGCAAATTGAGAGTTTTGTTCGTACTTGTTATGCATTTGCTGGGTGCACTGACATCCATCGAAGCGATCATGTCTACGCGCACGTCGCAAGGAGCCATCGCTTGGGGTGTCAGCCTAAACACGTTTCCTTATATCGCGGTCCCAGCTTACTGGGCGCTCGGACAATCCAAGTTTGACGATTACGAACTGCTGCGACGGAATCAACAGCTTGCAACTAGCGAGTCAGCAAAACGTGCGAAGAGATTGTTGGAGGAAGAGCAGCTGTTAGCAATACCGATCTCGGAAGAACAAGAGAGTCATGCGCGACTTGTGGAAAGCTTGAGTGGATTGCCGATCACAACTGGCAATCACGTCAAACTATTGGTCGATGGGAAAGAAACATTCGATGCAATCTTCGACGGGGTCGAACGCGCGGAGGACTATATTCTGTTTCAGTTTTACATCATACGCGATGATGAATTAGGCCAGCGATTCAAACGCGTATTCCTGAAGAAAGCAGCCGAAGGCGTGCGAGTCTATGTGCTCTACGACGAACTGGGTAGCAAGGATCTTTCGCCGGAATATATTTCCGAGCTTCGCGGCGGTGGAGTCGAAATCGTCCCGTTCAACACAACCAAAGATGGAAAGCGATTCCGGGTGAACTTTCGCAACCATCGCAAAATTGTTGTGATCGACGGAGAGACAGCCTACGTAGGTGGCCACAATGTCGGCGATGAGTACCTCGGATTGGATCCTGTTTTAACACCCTGGCGTGATACGCATGTTGAACTGGCAGGGCCAGTGGTCCAATGTATTCAAGTGCCCTTTTTTGAAGATTGGTATTGGGCAACGGAGCAACGCATGGAGTTGAATTGGGATCCTGAACGCGCCGCCGGAAGTGATACCGCCGTGGCATGCTTGCCGACGGGGCCTGCCGATTTGTTGGAACCAGGAACACTGTTTTTCTTGCACGCCATCAACTCAGCGCAAAAACGGCTTTGGATTGTGAGCCCTTACTTCATTCCGGATGAGCAGATCCTGTCGGCGCTCCAATTAGCAGCGTTACGAGGGGTCGATGTTCGAGTGCTGATCCCAAAAAACCCAGACCATCTTCATGTTTATTGGTCAGGACTCTCCTATTTGGAGGAAGCTGAAGAAGCAGGTGTCAAAATTTTCCGCTACCAACCTGGTTTTCTGCATCAAAAAGTATGGCTAATCGATGACGATGCCGCGTTGGTCGGTACATCCAATCTTGATAACCGGTCGATGCGGCTCAATTTTGAAATCATGATGCTGGTTCTGGGACAGGAATTTGCCAATGAAGTTGAAGCAATGCTAACAGCCGATTTTGAAAAGAGCGAACTTGCACTGCGAAGCGAGTACACCGACCGGTCACTTCCTTTTCGATTACTCGTTCGTGTCTGCCGACTCTTTGCGCCGATTCAATAACACCCTTTCAGCAGCTTTGTCGAAGCAATCAAATAACCCAACACAATCTCGCCCAAAAATCCGAACTTTACTAGCTCAAGAAGCCGGCCGGCATTTTGGTTCTCCGAACGCAATGTCCAGCTATCTAACTGAATTGCTGACACGAATTTGGTGGCTGCCACCATGAAACTTAGACGCCACAAGAACTAAATCCACGAAGAAACAAGCCTTCACATCGAGCCTGTAAATCTTGCTGACCCAAAACAGCGTAATGAGAGTCAAATTACAAAACTTGATTTGGGACACTTGCATATTGTGATCGGGATCAAACCGGAGACCAAAGAAACACCCAAGATCGGCTGTCGAAGATGCAATGGTGAATACACTCTCCGCCAGCAGCCCTCCAACACCAAAAATCGGTCATCCTCCTACATCAGTCAGGTCAAGCCTTTCGAGAATAAGCTCCGGAGGTTCTCCATTGACGCTTCATTTTCTGCCCACCGCTCCACTTCGACCGGTCATCCTGATGTCGCTCATTGCAGCCGCTTATAGCGGCTTGGCGGTATGGAAGAGACGACTGAGTACGAATTCATCGGTGACTTTCCATCGGAACTGGAGGCCGTTCTCTCACTCGCCATCGGAATACTGCTGACATTCCGCGCAAATCGCGCTTTCGATCGTTGGTGGGAGGGCAGAAAACTTTGGGGAACCCTGGTCAACGCGTCTCGAAACTTCGCGGTCAAGGCAAACCAACTCGTCCAGCCCCGCGACGAAACGTTTACGACGATGCACCATTGATTGTCGCATTCCCTCAGGTGCTCCGAGATTGCCTGCGAGATTTACCCTCATCAGAAAGCCTCGCACCCCTCAGCCAAGAATCGGTCCAGGGACATGCACCGAGCTGAGTGGTAAATCAAATGTATGGAATTCTTGAGAACTGGAAACAAGAGCAACACATCGACCAAACTGGCTTTTGGATGCTTGATCAAGATGCAAAAGTATTTCTCGAGGTCTGTGGTGGTTGTGAACGCATGAAGAATACTCCCATCGCGTTGTCCTACCGTGTCTTTCTAATCCATGCACTCACGCTGTTTGTGTTGACGCTGCCATGGGGACTTGTCAATGAATTTGGAGATTGGACCATTCCCATCACTTTTTTCACCGCGTATTTCATAATCGCCGCTGAAGGGATCGCCAGCCATGTCGAACAAGTATT
>JAYZAR010000216.1:0-4049 GCA_036339635.1 Planctomycetota bacterium
GCGAGTTTCGTTGCGTACTTGCCACTTCGGACACCGAACGTGCAATAGGCGATGACGGTTCGACCCTCGTACTTGGATCGATTTTCTTCGTACTGCGTTTTCGTAATGGCGCCCGGGATGATGGATATTTTCGTTTCCGCATCGCTACGCACATCGACCAAGACGAACTTGGCCGGCTTGGGCTGCTGGCCTTTCTGGCGAGCGGTCTTTTCGATTTGCTGTTGTTCGTCGAGCAGCGACACTAGGTCGGTTGTTTTGATGACCTCGATCTTCGGCCCGCGTTGAAGGAGATCTCCGAATTGTGCTTTTGCCGTTGGGACGCTGTCGGTCATTGAAATTATCGCGATTAGACCGATCCAGAGGAAACGATTCATTATGCTTTTCCTGTCAACCTTTTTTGATCAGTGGAGCGGCGGTCGAGTGTTCCTTAAGAATCAGTCAGGCTTGGAATGGTAGCAAATGGTCAGGATGGGAACACGGGGCCGTAGTGGGCGCACGGGCGATGATGTGCCAATGATGTGCTTGGGGCGCTTGTCGCAATGTTGAAATGATCTCAGGGAATTGTGGAATCTCAGTGTGTGGTGGCCGGTTGATTCGGTTTTGTTGGCTTGCATAAAGTGGTTATAAACGGGTTTGCTCATTCGGCTTAACTCGTCGACGGCATTGGCACGGTCGTCAGGTTTCGTTTTGGAGCACCTTTCATAATTCCTTGTGATTGTCACACTCAAACAAGCTTATTCGGTGAAGAGACTCAGGCAGATCAGATGACACAGGCTCCCAGGCAGCGTGAACCATGGCGGACACTGGCGTCAATCCCCGAGACGCTCGAGACAGAGCGATTTGTCCTTGAGCCGCTTGCTCCGCGGCATGCAGCGTTGGACTTTGCTGCACTGATGTCTTGTCGGGACAGGCTGCGGACAGAACTTCAATGGGGTGATTGGCCGCCAGCCGATTTTACGTTGGATTTAAATCGGCAGGACCTGGCAGAACACTATGGTGAGTTCGTTCGTCGCGAAGCATTTGCCTACACCGTTTTGTCGGTCAATCGTGAACAGTGTTTGGGATGTGTTTACCTGGAACGGTGCGAAGAGATTGATGGTGGGCAATTAGCTTTTTGGGTGATTGATGATGCCCTTGAACGTGAGGTGGAACTTGTCGAAGAAATGCTTCACTGGGTGCATCAGGAATGGGCGATCGAGCGTCTATTGCTTCCTTTTCATCAAACGAATCAGCGAGGGATCAACCTGGCACGCAAATGCGGCTTGGTCGATTGGGAAAGCCCTCCGACCGGTCCATTGGTTAAGCACGTTTGCCTGCTATCAGTTGCTGGTGGCCTGCTGACATCGCGCGGGCTGCCGACATGACTTGGCCGGCCGTTTTGGGGGTAGGACAAAGAGCGATTGATCTGTGTTTAATTCAAGGGTGGTTTGCCGACGACCAGATCGCCAGGGTTGGCGAACGTACTGTGGTTAACGTTTGTCGCGTCTGATGGTTGCAGTCACTTGGCACATTCGGGAGAACCATTCGAAGGCAGTGATCGATGCCGCCTACTTGAATGGCGTACCGGTCGATTCCGATGCCCTGGATCTTTCCCCGGGCGATCGAGGCTGGCTTTTGCCCAGCCAAGTCCAATTCAGCTTTTGAGTTCGGCGTGTGGACGCATTTGGAGCACGATTGAGAAAGAGCTCTAAAACGTCGCCATCACCATTCTTATTTGGATCGGTGAAATTGGGTTTGCAGAGCAAATTGCAGAGTTGGAATTCCAGGTATTAGCTTGAGCTTTCAGGCGTTCGAGTGTCCGACCGGATGCTTATTCCACTGGTGCCGAGGGAGTGAGTTGAGTCGCCAGATTGCATTACCCGTCTGAAGCTACCAAATCGATTAGCGATTCCATGGTTGGTCGGTTCGGTGAGCTCTACGCATTGTTTTCGTATCACAGCGTCAGTTGACGCTCTCCGGCAATTCGATTTTTGCTTTCGATGACTCGGCCTACCACGCCGGAAGTTTCCCGGTGACCTCGTCGTCAGCATCCTGGGCCGCAGCAATACCCTCGCTTTCGAAGTGGAACCGGCAAGATTGGTCCTTGTTAGTTAAACTCGAAGTCTAGAGATGGAACTGTCTGACTAAGCTATCGTTTTTAGGAGATTGGATCCGGTCTCGCCCTCGTTTTAGGAGCGACGGTTTCCCTGCTTTAGCGGCAAGCCGCGCCGGTGGCCCTGGCGTCAGTTCCTGTGTCAGGAATCAATGGTAAGTGCCAGCTTCCGCGACGCGATCCACCCGACCCTTTAGCTTTTTCGCAACAACCGAGCGTTCACCGAGATAACCCCGAGTCGAATCCGTGCACAAAAAACTGATTTTAACGATCGCAGCTTGCTTGGTCGGCTGCTCTGAATTTTCCTGCCTTGTGGCCTTTGCTGGTCAGAAGGTGGGGAAGAAAGAACAGGCCGCAAAGCCCAGTCGGGAAAAGGCACAGCCGGCAGAGGAAGATGCCGCTGAGTGGGACATCGAAGCCGCACCGGGGCCGAGCCGTCAACAACCGATCGATACGGACGAAGGAACCTGGATCAGCTTGGACGTCAGTCCCGACGGGAAGCGGATTGTTTTTGACCTGCTAGGTGATCTGTACGAAATGCCCATGGAGGGAGCCGATGGTCAGGAGAACCGCGGCTACCCAAAGAAAGTCACGCAAGGCGTTGCATGGGATATGCAGCCAAGATTCAGCCCAGATGGAAATCATATTGCATTTACCAGTGACCGCCATGGTAAGAGTAAAAAAGCGGGAGACAACATTTGGACACTCCCCGTCGGTGGTGGTGAACCAACGCAAGTTACCGATGAAACGTATCGTTTGCTGAATGGACCGGTTTGGTCGCCAGATGGTCAGTACATCGTCGCTCGTAAGCACTTCACCAGTCGGCGCTCGCTTGGCGCGGGTGAGATGTGGATGTTTCATCATGATTCACTCGCCAAAAATGCGATGACTGGCATGCAATTGACGAAGCGAGCGAATGATCAGCAGGATGTGAACGAACCGGTATTCTCGCCCGATGGTCGGTATCTCTACTATTCATTGGATGCAACTGGTGGCGATACCTTTGAATACGACAAGGATTCGACAAAAGGAATTTACGCGGTCAAGCGATTGGAGCTGGCGACGGGTGAGACGGAAACATTGATTCGCGGGCCTGGCGGGGCCTGCCGTCCAACCCCTTCGCCGGACGGCAAGAGTTTGGCCTTTGTTCGCCGGGTTGGCGCCAAGACGGGCTTGCATCTGCTGGATTTGGAATCGGGGCAAGTTCACTTGATTTACGAACTGCTGGAACGTGATATGCAGGAGGCATGGGCGATCCATGGGGTTTATCCAGCATTCGCGTGGGATCCGAGCGGGCAATCGATCATTGCATGGGCCAAAGGCAAGATTCGTCGGATCCAGATTACCGATGGAACAGCCGAGGTGATTCCATTCCGAATTAAGGACGAACGAACAATCAAGCCGGCAGTTCGTTTTCCTATTCCGGTTGGTGAAGATAAATTTGATGTCAAAATGCTTCGTTGGGTTTCGGTTTCTCCGCAGGGGGACCGGGTCGCTTACCAAGCCTTGGGTCATATTTACGTGCGCGATCTGCCCGCTGGCGAGCCGCGTCGATTGACGCAGCAGCAACGTCCTTTCGAGTTCTATCCAAGTTTCTCACGCGACGGTCGGTACCTCGTTTACACCACCTGGAATGATCAGATGCTTGGTTCCGTTCGAATCGCCTCGGTCGACCCCACAGCAGGAGAGAATTGGGAGGTTACTCAACAGCCTGGTCATTACACTGAACCGGTATTCTCGCCCAATGGAAAGGTGGTGGTTTATCGCAAGCAAAGTGGTGGCAGCATTACATCGCCACTTTGGTCACGTGATACCGGGCTCTACAGCATTGCGGTTCGCGACGGAAAAGCGAAAAGGATTTCGAAAACTGGCTCGCGTCCGCAGTTCGGCAAATCGAATTCACGGGTGTTCTTTTCGAAGATCGAAGGCAATCAGGATGCCGACAATCGAAAACTCT
>JAYZAR010000217.1:0-10262 GCA_036339635.1 Planctomycetota bacterium
GCTGCCTTGGCCGATGAATTTGAGCTTTCCGAGGTGGATGTTGCGATCAGCTTTGCCGGCCGCACAGACCGGTCTCTCCTACGAGAATTGTTGGAGCGAAACCAACTCGACGTCTCCGAGCGGAACCAAAACCGGCTGGCAAAACGGTATTCAGCCTACCTCCCCAAGATCCTCGCTCAATGCGGTGGCGAAATCCTCCCTGGTGTCACCGATCTATTGGAAAACGTGGCCGCCCAAGACGACTTGCTCTGCTACGTAATGACCGGTAATCTCCGCGAGACCGCAACCCACAAATTGAACCATTTCGGGCTGACCCGTTACTTTCAGAGTGTGTTTGGGTGAGATCACGATTCCGAACGTGACGATCTTGCTCGCCGTACCGCCGCTGATCTCCGTGATCGCCATGGCGAACAAGAGCTTGGGGAAGTGATCGTCATCGGAGATACACCTCACGATATTCGTTGTGGACATGCAATCGGAGCGAGAGTCGTCGCAGTTTGCACTGGCTCGTACGATCGATCCGCGCTCGAAGCAGAAAATCCAGCTGCTGTATTGGATGACTTCGCTGATGCCACCGCGATACACAATCTACTTACATCTCCATGATTTTGCACATCGACATGGATGCCTTTTACGCGGCGATCGAGCAGCGTGATCATCCCAGGCTACGGGGTCGCCCAGTAATCGTCGGCGGAAACTCCCAACGTGGTGTCGTGATGGCAGCAAGTTATGAGGCAAGGCGTTTTGGTATCCACAGCGCAATGCCAGGTCGCCACGCTGCGAAACTCTGTCCCGAAGCGATTTTCATTCGCAGCCGTATGCAGCACTACGCGGAAGTTGGCCGACAGGTACGCGAAATTTTCCACCGCTTCACTCCACTTGTGCAGCCGCTTTCACTCGACGAAGCTTTCCTTGATGTTTCAGGGAGCATTCGTCTGTATGGCCCACCTGAGACAATCGGAAAATCGATCAAGCAGACAATTCATTCGGAGCTGGGATTAACGGCGAGTGTTGGTATCGCGCCGCTCAAATTTGTTGCCAAAATCGCAAGCGACCTGAACAAGCCGGATGGCTTCGTCCAGGTAAGCGAAGAAGGACTGCGAGACTTTCTCGATCCGCTGCCCGTTTCTCGATTGTGGGGCGTTGGGCGCGTCGGCCGAGAAAAACTCCAACGGTTGAATCTGAATCAAATCGGTGATATCCGCGTTTATGACGCGGATAAGCTCAAGCAAAAGTTCGGAAGTTGGGGCGAACATCTTTGGCGACTGGCCAACGGAATTGACCCGCGAAAAGTTGTCCCCGATCATCGCGCAAAACAAATCAGCCATGAACGAACGTTCCAAGAAGACATTTCGGATGAGGACATGCTGAACGCAGCAGTCAGCCATCTGAGCCAACAAGTTGCTCGCCGCCTCCGCCGCAATGGACGCCAGACTGGTAGCGTATCGCTGAAATATCGGCGTGAGGATTTTCAGACGTTCTCAAGCACTCAGAAACTCTCTCAGCCTACCGACTCGACCGAGAAAATCTCCTCGCTCGCAGGCGAGTTACTCAGGACGATGCGCCGCCGGCAACCACGGGCCGTCCGACTGATTGGCGTCACGTTGGGAGCACTGACGGAAAACGATGCCCCAAAGCAACTATCCTTGTTTGAATCGACGTCCCGCGAAAATCGTGACATCGACCAAATCGTTGATGCAATCAGCAATCAGCTGGGCGGTGACCCAATTTACCGCGCGACCAGTCATCCGTGGGTGGCCCGGAAAAACAAAAAGTAACTCTGCTGCGGGTATCCGGAGACAACGCCCTATCTCCGAATACCACCAAGCTCCCAATTCTAGTCGACAAGGATCAAACGGCGTCCGGCTCGTAAGGAATATCCTCAATCAACTCCATTGGCAATGGAGCCACTGGCAAGTCGGCTTCGCTTGAGATCAAATCAACTGCTTGCTGAGCACGCTGGACAATACTTTCGCGAGTTTGCCCTTTGTAGCTCTTGCCAGCGGCACTCGGGCTGAGCGGACCACTAAAACCGATCGATGCCAAGTGCTTGACCAATTCGACGTGGTTGAGTGCTCCTTCTTTCTCCGGCAGCACACGATCAGACGTCTCGGCTTTGGTTGGATCAACGTCGTCGGGGACCGAGCCCAATCGAACGCCAACAATCTGCTCGCATTTCAACTCGCTGAGCTGATCCATCGCACCATCGCCGACGACCCAATCCCAAGTATCAATCAAGCAACCGACGCCGTCAGCTTTGACCGATTGGATCAAGGCCAAGAACCCTTCGACATTTCGTACAAAGGGAAATTCTTTTCCCTTTTCAAGTTCTTTGCCTGCCGAAAATCCCACGCCCAGCTGAATGCCTCGAGGTGACAGAACTTCGGCAATTTGGGTCAGTCGCGCACCCTGTGCCTCGAAGTACTCGTGATAGGGCAAACGGTCGGTTGCCGCCGGTAAGCGAATAAAACATCGAGTGGCTTCAAGTTCCTTCGCCAGATCAGCCAATGGATGCAAGCTTCCAACCTGACTGGTGAAAGTTTCTTCGTCGGAATCAAGATCAACGCCCAGGTTGAACCCACCAATCAAAATATTGGCAGCTCGCAGATACTTGGATGCATCTTCCGTGTCGGTCCGCTGGCTACGACGCAACATGTCGTGCATATCGACGTCCATGCCAGTGAACCCATAGGTTAGAGCTAACTCAATCAGCTCACTTTGCCGACCATTGATACCCAGGGCGCTGGGAGAAAAATTCTTTAACATGTTATTTTCCATACCGTCCAATAGAGAGGTTAATACGAATCTGTCATTATTGGGCACGGACGTGTCGTCCGCGGGTTGGCCCGGCTACCTTGAGGCACCGTTCTACCTGGTTGCCGAGCCTTCAAACCACGGTTGGAAGGGCTGGGGTTGATCGCAATCCTCAAGAGTATCGCAGACAACGCCCGTCGCAGCCAAGGGGCTTTCCCCCACGTCGTTTAAGAGGGCCGGAAGGGTTCGAAAAGGCCAAAATCGACAGGAAGCCGATCGAATTAGAATGCCTGAGAATGCGGAATGACCTACCGTCTGCCAAAAAAGTTATTGATCCATGTCTGACCCTGCCAACTCCGAGCGACCACCATCCGGGCCGAACAGCCATCCCGCTTCGAACCCAGATACCGCCATTGACGTTCCATCATCGATTGAAAATCACCTCGAAACCGCGGAAGTGATTTTCCTGGGGACGGGGACCAGCGTTGGTGTACCGACACTCGGCTGCGACTGTGGTGTCTGCACTAGCGAACACCCTCGCAACAACCGAACACGTTGTGCGATTCTGATCCGACTCTCTGATGTCAACATTCTGATCGACACTCCCCCCGACCTCCGGACGCAATTACTCCGCGAAAAAATCCCGCTGGTTCATAGCGTTATCTACACCCATGAGCATGCTGACCACCTATTTGGACTGGACGACCTCAGGTTATTCCCTTTCCGCTTGGGGGCTCCGGTGCCGCTTTACTGCGAAAACAGGGTGGAACAGCGGATCCGTAAATCATTTGATTACGCGTTTAACAATCAGCAGCCGACGCACCCGGGTGCAACGCCGAGGCTAGAATTCCGCCCGATCGACCAAACACAACCGTTTCATTTACATGGCATCGAAGTCACTCCAATACCGATGAAGCATGGTCCCCGCTTCAACGTTCTCGGATTTCGAATCGGAGATTTCGCGTATTGCACCGACACCAACGAAATCCCAGAATCATCCATGTCCTTGCTGCGCGGTGTTCATACTTTTGTCGTCGGAGCGCTTCGGGAGGAGCCGCACCCAACTCATTTCAATGTTGATGAAGCGATCGCAGCATCGAAAACGCTGCAGCCGAACCAGACCTTTTTGACTCACGTCTCCCATCAGCTCGACTATGAGACCACCAACGCGAAACTTCCGTCCGGGATCGAACTTGCTTACGATGGTTTGCGAATCCCTGTCAAAGTCAAAAGAAACATCAACGGCCAAAAGTGATTCCATTCAGAGCCACACAGACGAACATTCGATGAACATTCGTCAAACTTGATGGCTGATGCTCTTCGCTCGCAAAGTCCCAATGAAGGAAAACTCACCGGTGACTGCAGGATGCACATTGACAAACCTCACAGCTGAATCTGGGACCCTAAAATTCGATTTCCTGCACCTCATGCCATGAGCCGAGGGCGACGCCTTCGGCTCATGGCGTTCAGATAAAGAGGCGAGAAACGAAGATTGAGCTTAGGTCATTCTTACTTCCACTTGCCGAGGCTTGACCGCCTCGCGCTTCGGCAGCGAAATCGTCAATACACCATTGGTCAATTCAGCGGTGACCTGTTCGACATCAACAGCATCGGAGAGCTTGATACGTCGCTCAAATTCTCCCGTTCCCCGTTCACGGTAGTGCCAATGTCGCTCCCCATTGGCACGGTCCCGCTTGCCTTTGATTGACAACTCGTCTCCTTCGTGTACGAAGATTTCGAGATCGTCCATCACCACCCCGGGGATTTCAGCTTCTACATAAAAGCCGTCCTGATCTTCCCAAATGTTGACCGCTGGAAAGGTGGATGCACGAGGCCACGATTGAGAATCAACACCAAGGACTCGATCGATTTCACTTCGAAACCGATTCATTTGCGAAAACGGATTTTGAGAAATCATCTGATTTATTCTCCTGTCGTGTAGGGAAATGAAGCCACAGCACACGACACGCAGTGAGTCTGTGGGCGACATTGGCAGCTCTTCAACGCCTAATCCAATAATGCAATCACTGTGCCAATTGCGGCGATTTACAACACTCGGGACCACGAAACAGTCGCTTGGACGACGTTGGCCACTTGCAATGAGTTTGCTACGATTCCAGCCATGGAAAAAACAAACGTAGCAATTGTGGGCTTAGGGACGGTCGGAACAGGTGTCGCGAGACTCTTGCTGGACCATGGTGACAGAACGGCACGACACGCCGGCCGCACCTTATGGCTAAAAAAAGCAGTGGTTCGAGATGCCGCCAAAGAACGCGATATCGACCTCCCCGAAGGCGTGCTGACCGAATCATTGAGCGCAGTCGCTGACGATCCCGAAATCACGGTCGTGGCACAGCTGATTGGCGGGCTGGAACCAGCGCGAACAATCATGCTGCAATTGCTCGAATCGGGTAAAGATATCGTCACAGCCAACAAAGCGCTTTTAGCGGAACATGGTCCAGAACTTTTTACGCGGGCGCGCGAACTTGGTCGAAATATCGCATTCGAAGCGGCGGTGGCTGGAGGCATCCCAATCATCGCCAACATTAGTCAGTGTTTATCCGCGAATCAAATTTGCTCGCTCGAAGGCATCCTCAACGGAACAAGTAATTTCATCGTCACAAAAATGGGTGAAAAGGGTGCGTCTTTCTCTGACGTCGTCGCGGAAGCCCAGCGCCTCGGTTACGCCGAGGCTGACCCAACCATGGACATCGATGGCACTGATGCAGCGCAGAAATTAGCAATCCTTGCTCACCTAGCTTTCGGGGCGACCGTCGATTGGGAAGAAATACCGCGCATCGGTGTCGATGGACTTGATCCCGATGACCTCCGCTATGCCAAGATGCTGGACTATCGAATCAAACTGCTGGCAGTGGCCAATTTGGCAAAGGATGGTTTAGAACTCTCCGTATCCCCGACCTTGCTTCGAGTCGGCACACCACTCGCTGAAGTGCGTGATGCGTACAACGCCATCCGCGTGGTGGGTGATGCAGTCGGCCCGGTTTTCTATCACGGTCTTGGTGCCGGCCAAATGCCAACGGCCTCCGCAGTCGCGGCCGACATGATCGACACTGCCGTTGGCCGCACAACATTGACATTCCAAACGCTTGAGTACTTTTCCATCGATCAACCACCGCGTGTCAAACTTCGCGATGCTCAAACGCTGATGGGTCGGTACTATTTTCGATTGCAAGTTGCCAACAAACCTGGGTCACTTGCTGCAATTGCGACCGTGTTGGCGAAACACGGGATCTCAATCGCGTCCGTCATCCAGCACGAAAGCGGCGAGACCGGAAAGCAACGTAGTCCTGTTCCTTTAGTCATCATGACTCATGAAGCAAGCGAAGGTTCAGCCCAAAACGCGACCAACGAAATTGAGGCTCTACAAGATGTCACCGGCCCCGTGGTGCGTTTGAGGGTAAAAGATTAGCTCCGACGCATTTGCAAGAAGACCGTTGCGAAAGTGGAATCAGCCCACTCTTTCCGTCAGCAAAACACATTAACGAATGCCTCACTCTGGATTCCCGGACGGGAACCCATTTTTTCTGCCGCCTCACTCGCCCACTGACCAAACCTCCGGCTGCCAGTCAACCGAGTAACTCGGAAATCGTTTCGGTTGTTTTAGCAACCAGTTCATTCGCATCTCGCTCCGCGATTGCTGACGTGACCTTCAAAAGATCTATCAACGGTACGGATTAAAACGGGAGCCGCAACCTGATTCCGGCCCGATTGCCGTTGGATCGACAGCATCGACTCTGACTGCACGGTACGCTCCCGATAGCGTTCCGCATGCTTACACCGCATTCTGAACCAAAAGGATTGACGCGAATATTGTGCACAAACGCGTCTGTCGGCATGACCAGTACCGCATGACGCCGCCTCTATGATTCACGTTCAGTATCTGACGAAGACCTACGAGGACCTGAACCGCGGGCCCTTCGTCGCCGTGGATAAAGTCTCATTTCAGGTTGGGCAGGGAGAAATCTTTGGCTTGCTGGGCCCAAATGGTGCCGGCAAAACCACTGTCCTGCGAATCCTATCGACCGTGCTCCGCCCCACCAGTGGCATCGCCACCGTGGCGGGCTTTGACGTCGCCCGACATCCTGCTGACGTTCGCCATCACATTGGCTTCGTCAGCAATAACACCGCCATTTACGACCGGATGACCGCTTGGGAAATGGTTGAGTATTTTGGACGCTTGCACGGAATGCCTCGACAAACGTTAAAAAAACGCTTGGAAAGTTTGTTCGAACAACTTCGCATGAACGAATTCCGCGATATCCCAGGCGCGAAGATGTCCACGGGGATGAAGCAAAAAGTCTCCATCGCCCGTGCAATGGTTCATGATCCACCGGTGCTTATCTTCGACGAAGCGACTCTCGGGTTGGATGTCTTAGTCGCACGGAATCTGCTCGGCGTCATTCGTTCGCTCCGAGAATCAGGAAAATGCTTGATCTTTTCGACACACATCATGAGCGAAGTCGAGAAACTTTGCGATCAAATCGCGATCATGCATCGAGGACGCATCCTGGATACCGGCACCCTCAAGCAGCTACGAAACAAACACGACCAATCAGACTTTGAAGAATTGTTTTTTGGATTACTGAGTCGTCACGAGCAGCAGGAATCAAGCGATTGGAATGCTGAGTACGAACTCGACACCGCCATCAAATTTGCGAATGTCGAAAAATGAGCTTCTTATCAGGACCCAAGATGCAGGTTTCCGCATTTTCCGGAAAACCGCGATTGCAAGCAATTTGGCTGATCTATCTCCGTGAAATGCGCGATCAACTTCGAGATCGCCGTACTCTATTCACCATTGCAATTTTGCCGCTCCTGCTTTATCCACTGGTCGGTACTTTATTATTGCAAATCGCACAATTCACCCGACAGCACGAAACCTCCGTATGCGTCGTCGGAACGGATCATCTGCAAAACGCTCCTCCGTTGCTCGAGGGTGAATCATTCGTCGAATCGCTCGCTAAAGACGAAGCAAAATTGAAGGTGCTGCAATACCGCTGGAACGATATTGCATACTCCAAGGATGTGTCAGAGGAAACGCATAACTGGGTCCGCGACGGCACCTTCGACGTCGTCGTCATCATTCCGGCTAGTTTCTCTGCCGCAAATCAAAATTCCATTGATGATACCGCAGCGGTGCAACTCCTATACAACGTCGGTTCTGACCGATCGATGGTCGCTCGCGATCGTGTTGAATCGATTTTGGGCAATTGGCGGGCCGGCTGGATTGAAAGCCGGCTGATCAAATCGGGAATCGATCTCGAAACAATCAATCCGTTTCAGCTCAATAACATTGATATTGCTCCTGAGCGGACGAGAGAGACTGCATTCTGGAGCAAGTTATTACCATTTATCATGCTCGTCTGGGCGATGACCGGTGCTTTCTATCCAGCGATCGACCTAGTTGCGGGTGAAAAGGAAAGAGGAACCCTGGAAACATTGTTGTGCAGCCCCGCTTCACGAAGCGAAATTGTTTGGGGAAAACTCGGCGCAGTCACCACCTTCAGCATCTTCACGGCATTTTTGAATGCCGCCAGCATGCTGGTGACAAGTTCCTTTGTGTTCCGACAAATTGGCGTCGGTGCTGGCACGATCGGGGCTCCACCCCTGGCGCCAATGCTGTGGCTGCTGGTCGCGTTGGTCCCACTGGCCACTCTATTCAGCGCAACCGCGTTAGCGGTTGCCGCGATGGCAAAAAGCAGCAAGGAAGGCCAGTACTACTTAATGCCGCTCATGATGGTCACGTTGCCATTGGTTTTGTTGCCAATGCTTCCTGGCACAACACTTTCGGCAGGCACTAGCCTGATTCCTGTCACCGGCATGTTCCTGCTGGTCCGTGCTTTGGTTGAAGGACAATATTACTTTGCGCTCCTTCATCTTCCGCTGGTCATTGGCGTTACCTCCGGCTGCTTGTGGCTGGCAGTCACGTGGGCAAGGCGTCAATTCGACAACGAAAACGTCCTATTCGGCGGGGGAGACCAATGGGAGCTAAACATGTGGGTTCGGCATTTGTGGCGCGACCGTCAAACCTCAGCAAGTCCAGCTCAAGCCTACGCATGCGGTGCGATTATCTTGATGGCACTGTTCTTTGGGAAGCTGGCCGTCACGCAAGCTCCGCAAGGTCTTGCGGGCATCAGCAAGATGGTACTAATGCCACAGATCGGGATGATTTTGGCGCCGACGTTACTGATGGCGACCATGCTTACAACGTCGCTAAAATCCGCGTTGCGAATTCGCATGCCACATTGGACAACGCTACCGCTCGCCCTCTTGCTCGGTGTTACGCTCCATCCCATCTATGTGATGCTGGCTGAATGGATCAGCTTTACTTATCCGATTAGCGAACAAGCGGCTACCGCAATGAAGCCGTTCACCAACCAAATTTCGGCCGCACCATGGCTGACGCTTCTATTCTTAATGGCCCTTGTACCGGCACTTTGTGAGGAACTGACCTTTCGAGGCTTTATCTTTGGAGGACTTGTTCGAGAACGCGGGAGACTAAGGGCGGTCGTTCTCACGGCTTTAATGTTTGGCATTTCACATGGCGTTTTGCAACAGTCGATCGCCGCAACGATCATGGGCCTGTTACTCGGCTGGATCGCCCTTCGAACAGAAAGCGTCCTTCCGGGAATCCTCATTCATTTCACCATCAATGCGCTCTCCGTATGTATGGAACGAATTGCGAACAGCCAATGGGACGGTGCCATTATGTTCGTCACGGCACCGGAAACCGGCCCAGCCTATCAACCGATGTGGATCGTTACGAGCGCAGGTATCGCCTTAACTTGCATCCTGTACTTCAGCACTTTACCTCCAAAACTCAACGAATCCGAAACGGATTACCTCGATACCGATGGTGATTTTGCCGATCCGAACGCCTCGCTCGCAAGTGCATAGAAACGCAAATCGCGTTAGCAACACGTCACACGCAACGGTCCGTGCAGTAAACCACCCAATCCTAATCTGCGCACCTGGGCAAAGCAGACCGTTCAGGTTCAGCCGATAATTGCAAGCGTGCCAAGCAAGTACTTTCATTTACCTGCATTCCAGCCGGATGAATCAAGGCCAATTGGCAGAAACCAGTTGCCACTCAACAGCAAGCGTTTCAGGATGCGATCAAACCTCGCTGCATCAATGCCTTCAGTACCAACGTCACGCTGCCGAACAAATTCCTACCAACCATTGTCCGATTGGCTTGCAGTGACAAGCTCAATTTTTAATCGGCATCAAGAAGTAGCTGCCACTCGTGTAAGACGTTTCGGTCAACTCATCCATCGGTTCACCGGTGAGCAGTTCGATGGCCCACTGACACGCGCGTCCAGCGGAACCGACCGGATTTGCAAATTCCCGAAGGGTTGGCAATTCTGATTCGCCTTTCATGCGTCCAACCGAAACGGCCGACATTTGTCTCGTTTCTTCGCGTTCAGGCAGCAGACTAATGTCTCGAATGCGTGCGGCTAACAAGTTTAGAATTTTCGGATCCGGAT
>JAYZAR010000218.1:0-4647 GCA_036339635.1 Planctomycetota bacterium
CCCATGTACCACCAGTTGGCCTTCAAGACTCAGGAGTAATCGATGCACCAACGCGGTTACGACGATCCGAAGCAACCGCTGCCGCAAACCAAACCAACCCAGAGAAAGCTCTCGCTGGATCAAAGCCCAGACAACTCGATGAATTAATGGTTTACGGCGGCACCATTCGGCCGTCCCGAATCGCACCTTGGCTCATTTCGCTCGCTTTAATTGCAGCACTCGGATTCGCGGTCGTACGGATCTTTGAGCCACTCTGGAATCCTCAACAAGTCGCTGAACAATCCTACCCCGATGAATTGACCGATGAGAATCCAGCGGATGTTATTGGTGCGGCGGAATCCGCAGCAGGGGGCCAGGAAACTGGCGAATCAGACTTGATGCCTGAAGTCGAAGCAACCGCCATAACACCGACGCTGCCACCAACTATCCCCTCCGAATCAGAAACGCCAGACGCGGTCACTGCCGACAACCAAAACGAAACACCAACAATCTCGTCAAACGCCAGTACGCCAGAGGCCGCGACGGAAATGAACGGTTCAGCGTCAGCGGAAAACGCCGAGAATCCTGCGTCCCCGTCGACCAACCCCAACGGTGACCCCGACAGGGTCACGGAGACACCGATGAACGAAGAGTCTGCCGATTCAGCGCCACCAGTCCCTCCGTCGTCCGAAGAACCAAGCGCAGACGCTGTCGAACCGACAATGATCGACGTTGCAACCTTGAAAACCGAATCAACATTGGTGGCGGCGAAAATTGGTGAAACGTGGAAACACCTGAAAAAAGAGGATGTCATTCGCAGCGGAATGCCTCTGTTGGTCGCACCCAGCTTTCGTGCAGAACTCGTGACTAGCGACGCAATCCTGGCAATGCAGGGCCCCGCTAAAGCAGAATGGGATGCGGTCGATCCGGACAAACCAGTACTGCGATTCGAGACTGGTAATTTGATCATCCAATCAACATCAACCAATAAACAGGTCAATCTTCAGCTGGGTACTCAACCAGTCGCGATCCGTCTTGCGGATGATCAGACAATCTTAGCGTTGAGCGTACGATACGACCGTGCCGCAGGCCTCGACCCAACAGAAGCCAATAATCGCCGCACGTTACTAACCATACAGACTTTGCAGGGCGAGGCAGAAATCACTTATGCAAATGTGCCCACAACATTGATCGCTAGTCAACAGTGGTCAAAAGGAGGCTCGAACCAACCACAAGTCACCGATTCTGAGAGCGAGCCCCAATGGCTGGACCCCGAAAATGACGACCCGTTGCTGCAGGCTGCGAAAAAGGGACTCCTGGGCCTGATCGAAGACGCAGAACCTCTGGAGATTGAATTACGAGAAGCGAGACTATTTCGTCGTTTGGAAGTTGGTGCTTTGGCAGCCGAGACGTTACTTTTTTTGGGTTATGGAGATGTCTATTTTGGCGGCGATGGAATCCTCAGTGATCCCAAACAGCGTCCGTACTGGTCCGATCATTTCAAAGCGTTACAAGCGGACATCAACCTGAGCTCCGAATCGGCTCTGAATCTCCGCACTGCGATGATCCAGATGGACTCGGCCAATGCAGCACCGCTGTTTCGCTTGTTGACCGGATTTTCGCAGAAACAACTTGTCGAGGGTGGAGATGAAGAATTGGTCAAGCGACTCGATTCCCCATCGATGGCAGTCCGTGTCCTGGCACTCGAGAACCTAAAAGCAATCACAGGCTCCACCTCAAACTTCCGGCCAGATCAGGAGAATGCAATCCGCCGCAATCCGGGAATTAAAACTTGGATCGCACGTCAGCGGAAAGGTGATATTCGCTGGCAGGAATAACAGCCCCAGCTAAAATCAAGGGCCGGTAGAAATCAGGGGCCGGCGACGCGACAACTGGAATGCGGTTGAGGACACAACGCCGCTGGGATCGAAATAAAGCGAATTCAGCGGCAACGAGTCACTCAAACGCTTTGACGCGTCGTATCTCGCTGTTTGAGCTCAAAGACACCGAATCGTTCCTCAACGATTCAGTGAATTGGTCACAACCGGTGAGTCCCCGGATGCCAGAACCGCCAACTCGCAATCTCAAAACACGAATCGAAGCGGTGCATTCTCCCCCACCGAATCACTTAACGTTTCCCTAAAATAGAGTGCCCCCAGCGGTCGCGAAAACGGGCGTTAAAGCAACTCACACAGCTTTAACGCAGGTTTCGATGAAGCGCCATTCGGCGTAAGCTGTGGCGGTTTGATTCACCTCGACAAGGAAATTTCATGGCGGATTCCATCGTCATCTTCGGCGCCTCGGGCGACCTAACCAGCCGCAAACTGATTCCCGCCATCTATCGGCTCTTTGCGAAGGGCCGCTTGCCCACCGGATCGCGAATCGTGGGTGTATCACGGAGCGAGTTCGCACATGAAGAATGGCGTAAGATGCTTCGGGAGTCCACCGAACAATTTGCTGGCGATCAGTTCGACGTTGAAACCTGGAACGCCTTCAGCCAATCCATCTTTTACCAGTCCGGCGACATTAACTCGGCGCAAGACTTTCGCAAACTGGCAAAGTTTCTCGAAGATGTCGAACCTGATAACAGCTGCGGTCGCGTTTATTACTTGTCGACCATGCCCCAGTTGTACGAAGTAGCGATCAAGCAACTTGGTGAGGCAGGATTGGCTGACGACACGAACGGCTTTCGTCGTGTGATCATCGAAAAACCATTCGGCACGGATCTCGAAACCGCAAAGGCATTGAACACGTCGATTCATCACGTATTTCGTGAAGATCAGATTTACCGTATCGACCACTACCTTGGCAAAGAAACGGTCCAAAACATCTTTGCGTTGCGTTTTGCGAACAGCATTTTCGAACCGATTTGGAATCGCAACTACGTCGATCATGTGCAGATCACGGTAGCAGAAGAGGTCATGGTGGGGCGTCGAGGTGGCTACTATGACAAATCAGGTATCCTCCGCGACATGTTTCAAAATCACATCTTGCAATTGATGATGATCACGGCCATGGAACCACCCGCTCGCTATGACGCATCACTCGTGCGAGACGAAAAGGTCAAGGTGCTGCATAGCATTCGCAAGATGACCGGAGGTGACTTTGCTGCTGACACCGTTCGGGGCCAATATGCGGGCTACCTGGACGAAGAGGGTGTACCACCCAAAAGTCAAACTGCGACGTTTGCAGTACTGAAACTTTTCTGCGACAACTGGCGTTGGAAAGGAGTCCCTTTCTATCTGCGTAGCGGGAAGGGCATGTCGTGTCGCACAACCCAAATTGTGATCCAGTTCAAGAATGTGCCTCACATCCTGTTTGGTGATACGACTCGCGAACCACTCGGCAACCGCCTCGTCATGCAGGTGCAACCAGCCGAAGGAATCCAGCTGCACTTCGAAACCAAAGTGCCTGACGCAGAGATGAAGACCAGGACCAGTACTCTGGATTTTAGCTTTCGTAACGTGGTGGGTGGTGATTCGATGCCGGACGCCTATCAGCGTCTGTTGCTCGACTCACTGCTCGGCGACGCGAGCTTGTTCGCCCGCAGCGACGAAGTCGAATTGGCATGGGGGATCATCGACCCAATCATCGCCGCTTGGAATAGCCCTGCAGCGCCACCACTGCATTCCTATCCAACCGGCAACTGGGGGCCAGCCCAATCAGCCGCCTGGATCGAAAGTCAAAACCGAGAATGGTTCGATGTCTGCCCCGTTTTGAAATAGCTCAAAGCTGCTTGAAGTCGCCCAACGTAGTTTGAAGTCGCTTTGGGCAAGTGTCGTTCAGGAATGCGGTTGCTGAAAACGACGTGTAACAATGACAAACTGGAATCACTTACATTAGCAGACTGGGGTTCGCCGCCTGCTGTGCCTCGTTGTCTTAACGATGACCAGCAGCATTCCGATCGGAAATTCGCCACGAAAAAAGGGTGGCTGTGTCTCAGCCACCCTCACTGTAGCGAACGCTTGATCACACTTCTTCAGCTTGTGGGCGCGCAGGTCGATCACCACCCGGTTGCCCACCACCTTGGCGTCCGCCCGGTCGACCAGTCCCACCCGGTCGACCAGTCCCACCCGGTCGGCCGCTCATCCGAGACATGGCCTTTTCCATTTCTGCTTTAGAAATGGCTTTGTCGCCATCGGCATCGATCCTTTCCATACGGCCAGCCATCTGCGCCGGGATTTCATCACCACTCAGCTTGCCGTCTTTGTTTGCATCACGCTGCTGAAACAGCCGCATCATGAAATCTCCCCGTCCCCCTTGTCCTTGAGGACGACCACCTTGGCCCTGCGGACGCCCTGCCTGCCCTTGGGAACCACCGGGACGACCACCTCGGGGCGAGGCACCATCGCGATTAAATTCTGGACGCAATTCATCCATTGTGATTTGGCCATCCTTATTCTTGTCCAACTTCATTAATGCTGCCGTGGCGTTCTTGATTTCCTCGCTGGAGAGTTGGCCGTCTTGATTGGCATCCAACGCAATCATGACGGGCAACATCCGCATGAAGCCGCTCGCGCCACCGAGACCTCCTGGACCACCAGCGCCTCCCGGACCAGCAGCACCACGCCGCCTTGCACCCTCACGTTCTGGCGGTTGAGCCATCGCCGTTCCACAAACAAAAGTGCTGAGAATCAGGGCAACAAATAGGTTTTTTTTAAGACGCAT
>JAYZAR010000219.1:0-10937 GCA_036339635.1 Planctomycetota bacterium
AGAACGATGAGCATCGCAATATCATAAACCTCCATCAGTCGCTTCCGTGCTTGTTAGGAGATGGGTGAGACCGGGCGGGATTTGCAAGCAATAGTGCCATTATAAACCCTGCGAAACCGAACTATAGCGATTCGCAAGAATGGAACGAAGATCAATCGATTCGACTTGGCTTCGACGCTGCCGATGGCCTATCAATCAAACTATCCGGGGTAACTCCAAAATTTGACCAAGACAATTGCTAGCAAAACAGGAAGCGGATCCAAGTTCAATAACGGATCATGAATTGTGGCTGATTTTAAATCTCATATTACCGGTAGCACAATTGTCGGGGTCGGGTACGGCTACTGGGGTGTGATGTCACAGGGGATTTCGCTTGAGAATGGGATGCTTGCGGCAGGCCTGTGTTCGGTCAGTGGGATGTTGCCCGATTTGGACAGTGATTCTGGCGTGCCGCTTCGAGAGACGACGATGTTTGTGGCGGCGATCGTTCCGATGCTTATGATTGATCGCTTTCGTGATCTTGGCTTGTCACATGAGGCAATGGCGTTGGCGGCGATGTTGGTTTACATCTTCATTCGATTTGTGGCGGTAGAGTTTTTTCGACGTTACACAGTGCATCGCGGGATGTGGCATAGCATTCCCGCCGCATTCTCGGCGGGACTGTTGGCATATTTACTGATGCCCTGCCTCAGTGAGTCGATTCGCATTTACAAGAGTTCGGCTGTCTTGCTTGGATTCATGGTCCATTTGACGATGGATGAAATATGGTCCATCCAGGTTCGCGGTGGAATACGGCTGAAGAGATCTTTTGGTACGGCACTCAAGTTTTTTGGCGGCAATGTCTTAGCGAACGTGTCGGTATACGCAAAGTTCTTTTTGTTGCTCTATTTGGCATGGGGTGACCATGCAATTGTAGATCGAATCCGTGAACGATCTCGGCTGGACCAGACTTACATTGCACAGCCACCGTCTTCTGACTTTCCTGAGAGTTTGCCTTCGGTGCCGTGGCGGTGAACAGTGTTCGACACGCGACACAGATTTGGTAAGAG
The DNA here is from genome assembly GCA_036339635.1 of Planctomycetota bacterium. Taxonomy (GTDB): domain Bacteria; phylum Planctomycetota; class Planctomycetia; order Pirellulales; family Pirellulaceae; genus Rubripirellula. The sequence continues at coordinate 1,050 of JAYZAR010000219.1, forward strand.
TAGATCCCGGTTGAATGCGATCGAGTTTACCGGTTCAGCGTGCGGCAGGGACTTAGGATGGTAAGCGTTCGAGGATGAGAGTAACTGGACCATCGTTCGTGAGTGATACTTTCATATCGGCAGCAAAGATGCCTTGCTGAACTTCCAAGCCATGCTCACGTAGTCGTTCCGCGTACTTTTCATAGAGCTTGTTTGCCAGGATTGGCTCTGCCGCTGCCTTGAATGCAGGTCTCCTTCCTTTTCGGCAATCGCCGAGTAGCGTGAACTGGCTAACGACCAGCACTGAGCCGCGGACATCCCGCAGAGAGCGGTTCATTTTTCCTTCACCATCCGCGAATATTCGTAACTCTGCAGTTTTATCGGCCAACCAATGAGCCTCGGCGTCAGTATCTCCGTGCCCGACACCAACCAGAGCCAACAGCCCATGTTGGATCGTGCCCACAGCGAGATCATCGACTTGAACGCTGGCAGACGAGACACGCTGGATCACGATTCTCACGATTGATTCTCCTAGTTTTTTTGACGATGGTCCGCCGGCGTCGTGTGGTGGCTAAACTGGACTGGGGGATGAAATTGTTGCCCCCTACCCTGCTCTGTTTGCTTCGAGTGCCACGGCGATTTGACCCATGCCCTATTTGTATACCTGCCCGCACTGCCAAACGAAAACACATGTGGAGGACCGATATAGCGGTCAATCCGGAACTTGCGTGTCCTGCGGAGGTGAGATTGAAATGCCGCATTTTGCGGTTGGTGTCACGGAGGTGCCGAAAACGAAGACGCCACGCAGCAAGATTGCGGGTGTCGGAATCGCCGGGATTGTAGGTGTGATTCTGATCGGCTGTCTGCTGTTGGCTGTCGCTCGTTATGGCGGCCAAACGGTAAGTCGGCTTACGAGTAATCGAGATCAGGCCCAGTCGATTCGTAATTTGGAGCGTATCGCGAAGGCTTTGAATGCCTATGCTGCCGATCAAGGTTCTTATCCGCCACCGTTCACAACGGACGGAAATGGTCGAGCGATGCATTCCTGGCGAGTTCTTATCTTGCCTTATTTGGGTCTGGATAATCTTTATAATAATTTTGATCTGAGCGTTGCGTGGGACGATCCAAATAACATGCAGAATGCCTATCAGATTCCGGCGGTATACAAACATCCAAAATTGGATTCGTTTTCGGAGTCTGCTTACTTCTTGATCGCAGGTGCTGCAACGCTGTTTCCGACAACTGGGCCGTTGGGCCCCGATTCGATCGTGGATGATCCTTCTCAGACGATCCTGGTGATTGAGGCGAAGCCCACGGTTGCATCTGGATTGTGGACAGAGCCAGTAGATCTTGAATTCTCGGGCATGTCCGGGCGTTTAGGCAGCAATTCTGTAAGGGAAGCGGGCGGATTGTTCGACAACGGAACAGCGATCGTTACCGTGGACGAGCGTGGGCATTTTTTACCCAATTCGATTGAACCGAATGTATTTAGATCTCTAGTAACGCCGCGTGGTGGGGAGAGGTTGCCAGACGACACGCTCGACTAACGTTCCCTCACAAACGCAAATCTTGCATTTCACCAAGTGCTTTTTGATTGAGCGCGGGCTAGCTAATGAACCCGATCGGGTAGCCATCGCCTGAACGAAGGAAGTTACGGATGTTTGGTAGGATCACTTCCATATTATTGTCGTTTTCGACCCCGTACCACATTGCCAATTCAGCCGCCATTTCATCGACGGACGTTGTCGGGATGAGACGTCCACGTCCGACATCGAGGTCGTTACCGGGCGCCAGTGACGTGGGGTATTCGCCGTGAACACGTCCGCCTCGGACTGGGCCACCCATGACGATTTGGTTTCCACCCCAACCATGGTCTGATCCCTTGCCGTTGCTGTTGAGGGTTCGGGCGAAGTCACTGGCGGTGAACGTCACGACGTTGTCGGTCATCCCGAGGCCATCCATAGCATCTTGGAAATTCTTTAACGCCTGGCTGACCGTTTCCAGATTTTCTGCTTGATTGTTTATCAATTCATCGTGGTTATCCCAGCCACCTTGGCTGACGAAAAAGATCTGGCGGTTTTGGCCAAGGGTCGCTTGTGCACCGATCGTCTTTGCGATCATTCGCAATTGCTTTTGCAAGTTGCTGGCATCCGCGTCCGCCGGAAAGAAACTGTCAACTGAGGTTACTGCGGAGGTTGCGTTGTTGAATTCGATGGCAGCATCGAGTGCATTCCGGTTTGCCTTGGCAAATGTGTTTTCGATTAAATTCCCGTAGGAACGGGAAAGGACATCGTCGGTGAGAGTCTTAAAGATTCGGGCCTGTGTCCAAGTCGGTCCGTACCAGCCAACTTCTTGTGACCCGTTGTGCGTGATGACGTACGGCACAACGGATCCGCCTGTCTGTAACATGTTGACATTATTGATCGACATGTTCATCGAGATGTTTTCATTTGAATTCGTCGCTCCCGATACCAAATCGGCGATGCGTCCCGCCCAGCCAGTCACCTGCGAGCGTGTTTGGGGGACGGAAGTCATCCAGTGACGCTGCAGATCAGCATGTGAGAACAATCCCAATGGCAGGTTGGATTGTGCTTGGTAGTCGGCCTTTGTGGTCGGCTCGACTAGGCTGCCCACGTTGGACAGGAATCCCAGCTTTCCCGAATCGTAGAGCGATTTCGTCTCTGGCATCGATGGATGGATACCGAACGAGCGTCCGCTACCGGGGTCGATGATTGAATGCAGTTCATCAGCAGATAATCCGAGCCCTCCGTTACCAGATTGGTAAACACCACCTCGCGCGGTCAAATAATCCTCGCGTTCTCCGGCTGTGAGTGGGGAGAGCAGGTTATAGGAATCATTGCCACCGAAGAGAAACAAACAGACCATCGCCTTATAACCGGTGAGCCCGTTGTTTTGCGCGGCGGCCGCGTTGGTTGCTGACAGCGAGAAAATCGTCGAAAGCAGTGATGTGTTGGTTAGTGCAGCACATCCACCAGCCGCTTTGAGCATCTCACGGCGTTGTAGCTTTTCAACCCGTGATTGATTTGTCCGTTTCATGTTAGATGATTGTGAAAAGGGGTAACTGCAAATTTGCGATCAGCGTGACACAGCACAGAAGGGAGAGGTTGTAACCGCGATCAAAGCGCTTTCGACACGGGCGTTTTCAAACTCGTGCTTCCACTCTTTGTTGTTTCTCATCCACTCCGTTTCTTGGTTAACGACTCCGACAATTCTCGCTTTGTAGTCGTCAGGCATCGAGCCGCAGCAAAAAACTAGATCGAACAAGTCGATTAACTTTGGCATGTCTGCGTCGTTTGTTTCCAGGGCTTTCTCGGCGGTGAAGTCAAAGTTGAGGTTGCATTCCATTGTGTAATTTGCGTTGGAAGCGAAGTGTCGCGATCGTTGGCTGCTGATATCCCCGATGTACCGATTGATGAGTCGGTTAGAGGTGACGGCAGTCTTTTGCTGGAATTCGGGGGCGACCAATTCGCCATTTGGAATCCGGCGTGAGGGTTGATGCCCGAGTAAATCGCCTGGTGGCTGGTAATTTGGATCAAAGAAGTTGAAAACACTTGGCTGCTTGTATGGTTCTTGTTCCCAGTTCCAGTTCATGGGCAAGACCATCATTCGACCGGTATGATAATCGCTGTTGGCGTGGAGTCCCCGCAGCAAATTGGTGTAACGAATCACTGGTTCGCGAAGACGTGAATATTCTGTGCCGCGGGAGGTTACGATCACACGGTATGGGTTACGTCGCCCTCGCACTCGCACTGCACGCCAAGCTTCGGGGTCCAGCAGAATCGCTTTGATCACCGCCTTCATGTCCCCTTTGACGCCTTGGCCATTGTCATTGAATTTTCTCGCGACGCGGCGAATGTAACCACGCGACGGATTGCTCTTGACCAACCGTTGAATCAAACGCTGCGAGATGAAGGGTGCTACATTGTCGTGATCCATTAGATTTTGCAACGCGGCTGCGATATCTGCGTTACCATCATCCAGGTCGGTGACCACGCCGTTGAGGAGCGTTTTCGGTTCGGTGTCGTGCTCGGGTTGGTACATTTCCATGGGGTATTGGAAATCATTACCTGACCAGAAAGCGTTGCCGCCGACACGGGGTTTAAAGGTCAATCCAGTGAATACCCTGGCGAAGTTCTTGATGGTTTCATTGTCGTACGTGGGAATCAATTCGCCTTCGGGGGTTCTCTTCAATCGCCCGTCCAAATGCAGTTCGTACAAACCGATAGAGAACAGTTGCATGATTTCACGGGCATAGTTTTCGTCCGGGAATCGCACACCATTTGATTTGCGATTTCGCATGTGGCTTAGATAGATACCCATGCAGGGATGGTAAGTCACTTCTTTCAGGATTTGTCCGTAATTGCCGAATGCATTGTTCACCAACACGTCGTAGTAATTGGTGGGGCCCAGCCAGCGAGCTTTGTTTGAAACATTTCCCACATTTCGGTCGTTGAACCCGGCGCCTTGATCACTCGTCACGAGTATTTGCACCAGCGCCCAAGCAACACGTTGGCGAAGTTGATCATTTGCAGCAAGTGATTGGTGCCACCAAGCATGATGGCGGAAGCGGTGAATCCAAACACCATCCTGAGTTGGAACAAGATTGTCGTCTGCAATCATCGCCTCGACGAGTGGTTGGTGAAGCGATGCATCCAGCGAGAACTGTTCTTCAATCCACTCGTCGCAGGCCCGGCGGACGCCGACCTGTTGCATACGTGTGGCCAAGCTCTCAATCTGCTCGATTGTTGGACCGAAGGTTGCTCGGTGCAAAAATTGAGAGGCTCTCACTTTGCGTTTTGTGAACGCAAACTCGTCTCTGTCGTCCACGTTAAAAGTGCCAGCCGTACAGGCGGCAACCATCCAAATGGGCAGCAGCCCCATTGCTAAGATGCGGAAAAAGTGTGGCATCACCAACGTCCAAAAAGAGGGGCAGCAACACAGCAGGTCCTAGACGACCGTTGGTGATAATGTAAATCCTTCCTCCTCGAGCGTCAACGTAATCGCGTTTTCCATGTGCCAATGCTGGAGTCACCCCCAAGGTCGTCACTTAGAATTTCCTTGGCGTGACTGTTCCCTGGACTCGGCTGGGTAGACCCTGGATCCGCAAGAAGCCCTCTGCGTCATCTTGATTATAGGATCCGCCACCTTCCATCGTCGCAATCTCAGCGTCGTAAAGGTTGTTGGGGCTGCTGCGAGATTCAACGCTAATGTTGCCTTTGTACAGCTTGAGTGTGACTTCCCCGCTGACGGGTTTCTTGGCTTCCCGGATGAATGCCATCAGCGCATCCATTTTGGGGGTATACCAAAAACCGTAGTACACCATTTCGGCGACTTCCGGTGCCAAGCGATCGCGAAGATGAACGAGATCACGATCGACGGTCAGTTGCTCGATGTACATCAGCGCATCATACAGAATGGTCATGCCAGGGGCTTCATACACTCCGCGACTCTTCATTCCCACAAAGCGATTCTCGATCATATCGATCCGACCGATTCCGTTTCGGCCACCGATCTGATTCAAGCTCTCGACCATTTCGAGTGCGGAAACCGTTGTTCCATTGAGCTTCGTTGGTATACCTGACTCAAACCCGATGGTCACCGATTCGCTAGCGTCGGGTGCCGCCTGGGGGCTGACGCCCATTCCGAAATCGACCAATTCCACCCCATTTACGTCGAGCATTTCCAAGTCGCCGGCTTCGTAACTAATGTGCAGGACATTTTCATCACTGCTATAGGGCTTGGCGGTCGAAGCTTTAACAGGAATTTTTTTGTTTTCGCAATAGGCGATCAATTCGGTACGGCCGGGGAAAGCGTCGCGAAATTTCTTGATTCGCCACGGGGCGATCATTTCGATCTTTGGATCGAGTGCCTCAGCGGCCAATTGGAATCGACACTGGTCATTTCCCTTGCCCGTCGCGCCGTGGGCGTAGGCGGTCGCACCCACTTCACGAGCTACTTGCAGACAGATTTTGCTGATCAGAGGTCGGGCGATGGAGGTGCCGAGCAGATAGATTTGTTCGTATTTCGCCTGCCAGGAGAGAACGGGAAACGCGAAGTCGCGGCACAATTCTTCACGAACGTCGGCAATTCGAGCGGAGGCGGCACCACCGTCACGCGCTTTTTGCATGATCGCCTCGCGATCCTCGCAAGGTTGGCCCAAATCAACGTAAACAGCGTGGACTTCGTAACCCTCATCTTGGAGCCAGCCAAGAATGACCGATGTATCGAGTCCACCCGAGTAAGCCAGGACACAACTTTTCATGATGACAAGTACCGCGCAACGCAAGGATGTTTGTAAGCTTTGTGGGAGATTAAAAAACCGTTTTACTCTGACCGCAACCCGACGATGACTTCTGTGTCCCCTGCCCTGCTGGAACTCTTGTCGAAAGTCCTCGCCGGACAGGCATCAAGTGAGGAGTTGTCGAAACGGATTGAGCAGGAGCGAAATGGGGCCAGTGACCTAAATGAAGCCATTGAGAGTGGGCGATTTAGGCGAATTCAGGGGGCAGCCGTCGATTTGGGCCGCAGTTCCCGCTGTGGATTCGGTGAGGTGATCTTCGGTGAGGGAAAACCAGCTGAGTTGGTGACCCAGATCATTCAAACCCAGCTGGATGCGGGGCAATCCGCCTTGGTGACTCGGATTGATAGTGAGGACGCGTTCCGAGTTCGCCAGGGATTTAAGTATTCCCATCACAACCCGGTCGCGCGGACGTTGCGAATTGAGTCGCAAGATATCGCGATGGTCAAACCGTTAACGATGGACGAGGCGGCGGGGCAAATACATGCGGCAGTAATCACAGCGGGGAGTACCGATCAACCAGTCGCCGAGGAGGCCATTGAAACCTTGACCTGGATGGGAGTGTCGCACACGCGCTTTGATGATATCGGTGTTGCCGGCCCACAGCGTTTGCAGGCCGTGTTGCCAGCTCTTCGCTTAGCATCAGTGGTCGTGGTTGTTGCCGGCATGGAGGGGGCATTACCGTCGGTCGTGGGCGGACATTTGTCGGTCCCAGTGTTTGCGGTGCCGACCAGCGTTGGTTACGGCGCCTCGTTAGGAGGCTTGACCGCCTTGCTGGGAATGTTGAGTGCCTGCGTTGCCAGCATCGCGGTGGTGAATATCGATGCCGGATTTAAAGGAGGGTATTTAGCGGGCATGGTTGTGAGCCAACTGAACGAATCCCAATCCAGAATGGACCGATGAAATTCAGGCTGATCTTTGAAATCGAGGCTGAGCAATGAGTAGCTATCCTCCTGTGCATCTGCCCTCTCGTCGTAGGGATGCCCACAAGGGTAGCTTCGGTAGCGTCTTGATGATTGGAGGGTCACGTGGCATGAGCGGATCGATTGCCATGTCTGCAGTAGCTGCGCTGCGAACAGGTGCTGGGTTGGTGACTGCAGCTATCCCGGATCGGTGTTTGGAAACTGTCGCCGCGTTTCATCCGGCAATCATGACTCTGGCCGTGGATGAAACTCAAGAGGGGGCGTTTTCCGATCAGGCTGTTTCGCAACTGGGCAAACGTGTTTCTGGTGTCTCGGCGATCGGCTGTGGACCCGGCATGACGACCGGATCTGGATCAATTCGCATGGTCGAGCGTTTGCTGGAAACACGATCGAGTCCGATGGTTTTGGATGCTGATGGTTTGAATTGCTTGGCAGCATTGAGCTATTCCGATCCTACAGGTATGAACACCGCGACGCTCGAGAACAAATGGGGTGATGTTGGTGGCCCACTCGTTCTGACACCACATCCAGGTGAATGGGAACGGCTGAGTGGAGTGCCGGCCAGTGATCGAGACGGACAGTTGGAAGCCGCTGAGGTGTTATCGCGGAAAAAAGATATTGTCATCGTTGTGAAAGGCGGCCCAACGTGTGTCGTGCACTCTGGCGGGGTTTGGACGAATCAGACTGGAAATCCTGGCATGGCAACGGCGGGCAGTGGTGACGTGTTAACGGGAGTGATCACGGCTTTGCTAGCACAGCAATTATCCCCTTGGGACGCTGCTCGACTTGGTGTGTGGGTTCATGGGTTAGCGGGGGATTTAGCGGCGGTAAGCCATGGTCAGATTGGCATGACATCATGCGAAATTCTCGATTTTTTACCGCAAGCCATGATGTCTGTTTACAAGTCGTAATCGAGCAAATCGAGCCAGTTTCTGTTCTTTAATCGGCTTAGCAAGTTGCCAGTGAAGGTTTACCACGAGCCATTCTCTGCTCTGGTAACCCTTTATGATTCTCCCTTCGTCAGTTTGTAATCGCTTCCTACGCGGGTACCTTCCCGTCATCCCAAAGCAACGCTCAGGCTGCGCGCACCCTGACAAATTCGCCTGGGGATCCCCTTTTTGCGGAAGTGTGGACATAATCAGGAGAAGGCGTCGACGCTGTTTGCTCGTGCTCCGGCTGCAACTCGCTACCCTAATTCTGCCGTTCATTACTCGTGGACCTGCTCGAAACGAGCATCGATGTTCGAATCCCATCTTTGACCGCGATTGATTTGGCGAGTATTGTCTCTCGATCAAACACGCTTCAGCCGGTTCGCGCTGATTCCAATTGTCCTTCCCTGCCCTCCTCCGCCGATCGGAAAACTGTGACCGATATTGTCTCGCTTCGTAATATCGCAGAGCGACTAGAAGCTGGGTTGGATCCTGCCGTTTCGGAAAGCTCCCACGACGCCTATGCGGCCGCTCGTAATGGGGTGATTACGATCGGGAACTTCGACGGTGTTCACCGCGGGCATGCGACCTTATTACGTCAGGTGAAAACGTTGGCGGAACAGCTCGGAGGCCCCGCTGTGGCGGTCATTTTAGATCCTCACCCGGCCTCGATTCTGCGGCCCGAGGCGGCACCCCAGCGATTAAGTTGGATTGAGCGGCGAGCTGAGAAAATGGAGTCGCTGGGAATTGACTGCCTCGTTGTTTGTGAAACGACTCGGGAGTTCCTGCGGATGACTGCCGATCAGTTCTTTGATTCGCTGGTGGTCGAGCGTTTGGCGGCCAGGGCAATGATTGAAGGTCCGAACTTTTTCTTTGGACGTGATCGTGGCGGAGATGTCAAGCGTTTGGAAGGTTTGTGTCACGAGCAAAATCTTCGCCTGCGAATTGTCGATGCCAGTCAGGTTGAAGGGCAAATGATAAGCAGCACGCGAATCCGAGGTCTATTGAATGATGGCCGAGTCGAAGAAGCGGCGGACTTGTTGGAAGGCCCCCATCGAATCAGAGGAGTAGTGGTTCAAGGAGACCAGCGGGGCCGTCACATCGGGTTCCCAACCGCCAATTTGGACCAAATCGATGTCGTCGTACCTCCGCCCGGTGTTTATGGTGGCGCCGCCGCGTCAGGGGGGCAGATTTATCACGCAGCGATCCACATTGGGCCGAATCCGACATTCGAACCATCTGGATCGAGCAAGGTTGAAATTCATTTGCTCGACTTTGAGGGTGATTTATACGGTGAGGAGTTGCTGGTTGACTTCATGTTCAAGCTACGTGACATTGCCCGCTTTGATTCTGCTGAAATTCTGATCGAGCAATTACGCCAGGATGTCGGCATGATTCGTGACCGCTTAACAAACCGGCTGAGTCGTTTGGAGTTACCGGTTCGCCGAGATTCCTCGGATTGAGAATTCAATTGAAAAGATGCGTCGGACGCTCGGATTGATGCGCTAATCCGGGCTCTTCCGACCACGCTACTGTCATGAAGTCACTTCGGAATGGTGTTTGAGTCATCTCACCGCTGCCCCGCCAACGATCAGGAATCTACATGGGCGTTCAATGGAAAGCATTTGTCGATCAAATCAGCTATTACGATTCGTTTGTGCTGGTTAGTCATATCCGACCCGATTGCGATGCATTGGGGAGCGAACTGGGGATGGCAGAGATCTTGCGCAGCGTGGGG
>JAYZAR010000220.1:0-5970 GCA_036339635.1 Planctomycetota bacterium
CGGTATCAGCAAGAATGCCCAACACGAGACAATCAGCCCAAGTAAAAATTCAACGGATCGATGAAGCGGAATTATAAGATCTAGAATCGTGGCGGCAACGCTTGACATCCCACACGCCTACCGAACCGGAATCCGCGAGTCCCCCACAAGCTAGCGTTCCGACCTTAACCGAGAAGAGTGATCTTGGGAGCGTGCTTCGTCGACTTGATCAGCTTTACATGAAAGTTGGGCTTGCTGCAGTTCATACGGCGGTGCCGACTAATCTTCAAAAGGCGCAGCAATCAGCGCAGGAAAATCAAGCAGCGTTTCGGACGGCATCGGCGGCGCTCGACAAGGCCGAAAAAGATAATCAAAATCCGCCGACCCGCGCTGATGCGGTGCGATTTGGCGCGGTCCGAGCCAAGGCGAAAACAAAATTCGATCAAATGGAATCTCGCGCGAATTTCAGTTGTTTGCTGCTTGGCAGAGAATGCATCCAAAATGGTTCCATTCCAAAAGCCGTCAAAGAACACGCGGCAGAGATCAAAACGCTTCGAGCTCGTTTGGAATCGCGCTGAGGTCTTGCACGGATCCGTTGGTTTTTAGGGGTCGGGAGGCGAGGTCGAAAGCTTAATTCAGCAATGGTGTTGCAGGCAGGTATGTTTGGCACCACCGAAGGGAGCAGTGATTTGTTAAGCTAACGACTGAGTTGAGACACCGTATACGCCTCGGAGTTCGTTTCATGAATCGCTGCTGCCGACTCACGGTCGCCCTGTTCCTGTGCTGTTTGTCCTACTGCCTACCCACCGCGGTAACCGCTGCAGACATTCCAGAATGGGAAGCCGCCAATCCGATTCAGCCGATCCCGGATCCACCCCTGGGAATTCCTGGTGACAAAGACCTACCGAGCAAGCTGACGGATCTCGAGAATCCTCCGACCCCGCAGACCGTTCGTCTCGGTCGCTGGTTGTTCTTCGACGAGCGACTGTCGGCAAACAACACTGTGTCTTGCGCCTCGTGTCATCGACCGGAGAACGGGTTTTCCGAACCAACCACGGTATCGACTGGAATCGATGGACAGAAAGGTGGCCGCAAAGCCCCTTCCTTTTTGAATGCAGCCTGGGCGGCCAAACCGAATTTCTTTTGGGACGGTCGAGCAGGTTCCTTGGAAGAGCAGGCGGGTGGACCCATTATCAATCCCATCGAAATGGGAATGAAAGATCACGAAGCGGTCGTTGCCAAAATTCGCAGCATTGATGGCTATGCGAAGTATTTCGATGAAGCATTCGGAAGTAAGGAAATTAACATCGAACGGATCACCAAAGCCATTGCTGATTACGAGCGAACTCGTATGAGTGGCAACTCCGCCTGGGATCGCTGGCGAGCCGGCGACGATGATGCTGTTTCCGACGATGTAAAAAAAGGTCATCGCCTTTTCTTTGGAAATGCGTTTTGCAACAACTGCCACAAGGGGCCAAACTTCAGCGACTACGAGTTTCACAACCTCGGCGTGGGTTGGAATGCTGAATCGATGTCCCATTCCGATGAGGGGCGGTACGCGGTGACTCAAAAAGAAGAGGACAAAGGGAAGTTCAGAACACCACCGCTACGTGACGTAAGCAAACGCGCGCCATTCATGCATGATGGATCGGTCGCGAATCTGACCGAAGTCGTGAAGCTCTACGTGAAAGGCGGGATCCCGAATCCAAACCTCGACCGCAAGGTGGATCAACGCTACGCCGAAATTCTGGACCTGAACGAACGGCAGATCACACAACTGGTCGCGTTCATGGAGTCTCTTGACGGCGAAGGATATCAGGATGTTGCCCCCACTGCGTTCCCAAAGTGACGCCGTATTCTACCCTGGCATGTGGCTTTCCTTCTTCATTGGAATGCAGCTAGAGAAGATTTCGCTGGCGGGCCGCCATTTCTCAGGTGGCGATGTCCGTCTTGGAGTTTATCGTAGCCAGCCAGCGACTGCACAAGATCGAACCGGCGTCGTCAGCCGTCTCGCCGCGGAGGCTCTGCCGAGGTGTGCTCGGCAGAGCTCTAATTGAGTGGTCAGCACCTTGGGTGATCCGTTAGATCCTGGGCTCGCTGCTTGAGAAGCCTGCTGTTTGTGCTGGCTCCCACCGCCGTGCCGCTCGATCCCTCAAATCGCTGCCCTTGCCGGATGGGTGAAGTTAAAACTTTGCTGTACAGGTACTTCATAAACTTGTTTTGTTTTATCAACCGATGCGAAGAATACCGATGCGCTACGTCCGATTGATTGCACTCTTCTTGATGTGGCCATTTTGCAATTCGTTGGTGACCCATGCCGAACGTCCAAATATCCTGGTCATCTCAATTGATGACTTGAATGATTGGACCGGTTGCTTGGGTGGACACCCTCAGGCATCGACCCCCAATATTGATCGTTTGGCAAGACGTGGAACGCTGTTTCGAAATGCTCACTGCCAGGCCCCGGTCTGCACGCCGTCACGTGCCTCACTCGTGACGGGTCTCTATCCGACGACCACTGGTCTTTATTTTCTGCAGCCAAGATTAGATGCTTCGCCCGTGGCGACCGCTCGCCCGAATTTACTACAACAGTTTTCAGAATCTGGCTACTTGACGTTGGGGGCCGGTAAGTTCGTACATGGTCCGAACGAGAGTAAATACTTCGATGAACATGGTGGAACGCTTGGTGGATTCGGGCCATTGCCCGAAAAAAAACTGAGCCAAGTCGAGAGCGTGAAACTATGGGATTGGGGGCCATTGGAACTTGACGATTCGGAGATGCCTGACCGGAAGATCGCTGATTGGGTGGGGCAGCGGCTGCACAAAGATCATGATCAACCATTTTTAATGGTCGCTGGTTTTTGGCGTCCTCACGTCCCGATGTATGCGCCGTCGCGTTGGTTTGATTTATTTCCCGAACAAGAAGTCGCGCTTCCACTGGTTGACCCAAATGATCGTAATGATTTGTCCGATTATGCAAAAACCTTGACGAGCGGTCTGCCGGCACCGCCTCATCAGTGGTTTGTCAAAAACAACGCATGGCGTCAAGCTGTCCGATCGTACTTAGCGAGTGTTGCTTTTGTGGATGATTGTGTAGGGCGTGTGCTGGACGCACTTTGGCAAAGTGCTTACCGGGACAACACGATCATTGTCCTGCTTTCGGATCATGGTTGGCATCTCGGCGAAAAACAACGCTGGGCAAAGCGGTCACTTTGGAATGACGCAACCCGTGTTCCGCTCATTATCTCTGCGCCTGGGTTTTTGCAAGATCAACAGTGTGATCGCCCGGTTGGACTGATTGACCTTTTTCCAACGCTGCTGGAACTTGCGAAACTGGAAGGACGTTCTGATTTGGAAGGTCTCTCATTGGTGCCTTTAATGCGGGATCCCGAAATGGCTTGGGACCGCCCTATCCTGACAACCTTTTCACCTCGGAACCATGCGCTTCGCTCCACTCGCTGGCAATACATTCGATATGGTGATGGGAGTGAAGAGCTTTACGATCACCAAACGGATCCGCACGAGTGGAACAATTTGGCATCCTTGAAAACGCATGGAAGATTGATTAGCGAGATGCGCGCACGGTTGCCCTCTGCCGAGGCGAAACCGATTATCGGTGATTGGCAGCAATGGGAACTTGCCGCCTGGCGTCAGGCGGAGGAGCTAAGCAAATAATGACACGTTTTCTAGCGATTTTGATTTGGATGCTCGCCGGAGGAATTCCCGCGCAAGCCAGTGAGCCGAAATCACCCGAAGTCAAAACGCAGAGTCAAGTACGACCAAACATCGTTTTTATCCTGATCGATGATCTGCGGTATGACACCTTCGGGTTCATGGGTCACCCGTTTATCGAAACACCCCATTTGGACGCCTTGGCGAATCAGGGAATTCGTTTTAGCAATGCATTTGTAACCACCTCACTTTGCTCACCATCGCGTGCCTCGTTTTTAACGGGGCAGTACATGCATCATCACGGTGTGGTGGATAATGTTGATTTGATGCCAGCCGAAACCGTTACGTTTCCCCAGATTTTGCAATCTGCTGACTACCAAACCGCATTCATCGGCAAATGGCACATGGGTGGCTCAAGCGATGCTCCCCGTCCGGGATTTGATCACTGGGTCAGCTTTCGTGGACAGGGAAGCTATGCAGCTAAAAACCAATCTTTGAATGTGAATGGGAAGCAAGTCGCTCGGACGCGATACATGACGGACGAGCTAACAGATTACGCGACGGATTGGATTTCCAGCCAGGTTACTGACAAGCCATTCATGCTGTACCTGTCGCACAAAGGCGTGCACGGTTTATACGATCCCGCACCCCGGCATCGTGACCGGTATCAGGAGGTTGAGGTTGTCCCACCGAATACGCTTCATGTCACTCCGGAACGACTTGACGGTGTTCCGATGTGGGTCCAAGACCAGCGTAACAGTTGGCATGGTGTTGAGAATCCGTATCACGGGCGCGCCCAGCAGTCGATCGAACAGATGTACAAACACTACTGCGAGATGATTTTGTCGATCGATGAAAGTGTTGGCCGTGTGATGAAAACGTTAAGAGACGAGGGGTTAGACCAGAATACGTTGGTGATGTTTACGAGTGACGGCGGACACTTGTGGGGCGAGCACGGCTTAATCGACAAAAGATGTGCCTATGAAGAGTCAATTCGTATTCCGATGTTGGTTTACGCCCCCTATTTAAATTCTGGCGGAGCAACCTGTGATGTGGTGTTTGCAAACATCGATGTGGCACCGACTTTGCTTGAGCTGGCGGGCGTTTTGCCGCCCGAGTCGATGGATGGCATTAGCTTTTTTGACCGTCTGACTAATCCTGACAAAACATCTGATTCGGCCGAGCTGCCTGTCTCGCCGCGCCAATCGTTACTTTACGAATATTATTGGGAGCCGAGTTTTCCGCAGACGCCTACAACCTTCGCGATCCGCAATCAGCAATACAAGTTGATTCAATATCATGGAATTTGGGATACTGACGAGTTGTTTGATATTCGCCAAGACCCTCATGAAACCAACAATCTGATTCGGCTTGATGAGCATCAAACGCGGGTCGCGGCGATGCGTCGAGAACTACACCGGCGTCTTAAGCAATCTGGTGGATTATCGATCCGGCTTGGATTCAAGCGAAATCATGGGGCCAGCAAGCGAAATGCATCCGGGAGCGAGCGTGCTGAATTTCCGGCACATGCAACACAGGACTGATGGGTGCACCTCGGGCTGACGCAAAACGTTATGCTACTGCAATCTTTCCTTGGGGTGCAGCGAGGTTGAAAAGTGATCGGTTTGTTGCGTTTCATCGGTGTTGCGGCAGTCGGACTAACCTGCGTAGCGACGGCTGAAGCCGAGAATTGGCCTGGCTGGCGTGGTTCGTTGGGGGATGGAACAACCAGTACCTCTGGGCCGACCCATTGGGATGGCGAATCGGGCAAAAATATTGCCTGGAAAACGGCGCTGCCGGGCGAGGGGCATTCTTGCCCAATTGTGTGGCAAGATCGACTGTTCCTCACCTCGTGCCTGCCTGATTCACAGCAACGCTTGTTAATGAGCGTGAATCGGGCTGATGGACAGATTCTTTGGCAGCGAACGGTGTTGGAATCGAGACTGGAATCAAAGCATGCGTTGAACAGCTATGCGTCGAGCACGCCGACGACCGATGGTGAATTCGTGTACGTTAGCTTCTTTCAGGCGGGCGACGAACAAATTGTTGCTCCGAATGTCGGTAATGAACGACTGATTTATCCCGGCCAGATGGTTGTTGCGGCTTACGACTTCGCCGGTAACCAACAGTGGCTTGTGCGTCCCGGCCAATTCATTAGCGCGCATGGATTTTGCAGCAACCCCGTGCTTTATGGCGATCTCTTGATTATCAATGGAGACCACGATGGGGATTCCTATCTGGTTGCTTTAGATAAACGAACCGGCAAGCAGGTATGGAAACAGCCCCGTGTGCATCGAACACGTAGTTACAGCACTCCTT
>JAYZAR010000221.1:0-11171 GCA_036339635.1 Planctomycetota bacterium
TGCCTGAGCGGAAACGCATGAATAGTATGCGCGGACTCGCTGGCACGATTATCCAACAGACAACCACCAGAGAAATCGAGGTTCCCCAACAAGCGTTATTTTAACCCTCATTGGCTTCGTCGCGATTACCCCCTCCCCCGCTGCCTCGACTGCCGCTGCGTTGGCTTGATTTCCCAGTGGAAGCCAAGCTTACCGATAAATCGACCCCCACTTCGTCGGCCAATTGCTGAATCATCGCGAGCGGACTGGTTGCGGAAGATCCCTCGACTTCATCGAGTCTTGCTTTCACATGCAGTCGATCCAACGAGTCGGGCATCACCTCAAAAGCCTGTTCGTACCAGAACTTCGCCCGATCTTGGGCCGATTGGCGATAGACCGAACTACGGGCTTTTTCCGCCAGATCCCACCATGCATCACCAAGTGCGACCTGATTGGATTGGTCTGCTGCGCCTTGAAGATCACGAGTTGCAATCGCCTGCAACGGTTCCGAACCACCCTCGGCCAGCAGAGGGAGCCCTCGCTGCCAATCGCCTTTGATGAAACACAGAAAACGACCAACATCGGCAGCCGCCTCACCATCAGCAGGATCCAACCGATAGGCTGCCAGAGATTTGGACGCCGCATCGAAGTCACGTTTTGCTTGTCCCAGTAAGCCACGAAGCTTCGTTAAATTCTTGGGCAGATCCTCGTCACGATCCTCATCGATCAACCGAAACGAATATCGGGCCACAGTGGACGCATCAACGTATCGATCGTCGTGAATTGCGGCAAAAATCACCTTGACCGCCCGTACCAAGTAATCCATGCCGTCAATGGTTTCGACATCTCGCTGTGACACTCCGCGACCAAAATCCAGCATCCAAGTCATATTTTCCTCGAACGCATCGACTTCAAAACGTTCAACTCGCTGATCAATGCCGTCCAACAATTCAGAAATCCCACCAGCATCAATCGCCAAGCGCATAGCGGCCGTTTGCAAGGCATACGCCCCGACATTGTCTTCACTCATCGTGGCAGCTTGAGTCAACATTTCACGCGCGAGCTCCCGTTTCTCATCATCTTTTTTGGCCTCTTCCAACCGCTCCGCGAAGACTTGGCGAAAGCGTTCACGAACACCAGCAATTTCTCCGGCCGAGGGAACGGGATCGCGAGTCGCCAAAAAGCTTTCTTGAATGGTCGGCCGCATATCTGTTTCTGCTTCGACCGTTGGTTCTGTTTCAACAGAGGCAACCGCTGCATCGGAAACATTCTCGATTGGAATATCGCGGTGTACCTTTCCGGCCATCAAACCATCACCCGCCTCGGTTGTCATCGCGTCCCAGATGGTTCGTGAGGTTGTTCCGGCGGCGAGCAAGGTTGTCCATCCATTGGCCCAAACCGCAAACGCGCCATCCTGACGCAACTTGAACAATTGCCATGTCACGTCATCACGATTCTCGGGTGCAAAGTCCTTGGGGGCGGTCCAGGGCACGGCTTGCTCGTCATTTACTTCGATCAGCAGCAGCGTATTTGCAACACCATCCTCGATCCTATCCTCGTTCAAAGCGCCACCACCACCATCTCCACCGATGAATCCCGAACGAGCCGGCATCAGGATGTTTGTATTAGCATCGAACCGCTCAGGCGAAGTGTAGACCTCCGGAATGAACTTCAATAACTCGTCATTCGGCGGCCGGTTCCACGGCACACTCTTGTCGAACTTCTCGTACAACTTCTTGTGGCCGAGATAAGGCAGTATCTCGACCCGCCAGGAAAGTGTTTGGAAACCATTTGCCGAAGAATAAGTTGGTGGCAGACGTTCGTTGTCTCGCGCATAAGCCCTCAGCGCCTCGGCAACTTTCTTAAGATGCTCGGCCGCGATCTTTCGGCGTTCTGCTTCGGGGAGCGGCTGCTCAGGAATTCGCTCCTCAATCGGCGTCAAACCCAATTCCAGCACCGGCTCCCCGGCTAGCAATTCCACACCGGTCACTTCTTCGGTTGGATTTTCAACTGACTCACCATCGAAAGCAAGTTCCGCCCTCCCGCCACTCGCTTGGACACCAGTACCGGCATTCATTTCTTCAGTCGGCTGAGCCTGTGATTCCGCAACATTCGATGAAGTTTGATTGGCAGGCTCGTTAGAAGTCAGTGCGGGCGTCTGTGACTCCGCAACCACCGTTTCCGGAGGCGTCGGCTTTGCCTCTTTCTCTTCTTCATCATCGTCACGAACCCGCTGGGCCGACCGCATCATCAAATCGCTGCTACTCGGGCCGCAGCCGGGTGTCCATAGGAACAAGAAGATCAAGAGACCACAAGTCCTTCGAAAAAAAGGTAGCTCAACACGGTTCATCATTGCCATTGTCATGATCTCTGTTCAGTACTTCAAAAAAGAATCAATCGTTGCATATCAGCCGCTTCGGCAATCGCTGGAAGCGACTGCTCATCCGACCGCAGTTGGCCCCCATTTGGGATTCAAGATTGACGGAACATGATTCGTCGCATCCACCCAAGACTGAAGCAACCGCCACCACAGCAAAAACTCTGGGTCACAAGAAATCGTTTGTTCTGTAACAACGCGTCGGCGATCGCGGCATGGATTCGATGTTTCGAATCATCAAGGTGCTGCTCAACCGCTCGATACGATTCAGCAGGTTGGGGGATCTCCACAGGGTTCTGTTTAACTTTCTCCGCGTCAGCGTGGTTGATTTGCAGACCAGCAGCGATCTTCGAAGTGCAATTCTCTCCGCCAGAATCAAACGTCCAAGCCCATTGCGTCTCGCTGGAGACAATCACCACATTCGTCACGCTAGCACCACAATCGAACAGCAGCACAGACGGTGTCTGTTCCGCATTTTTCGGATCAGATTGATCTGACCACTCATCCGCGAACTCATAAGCAACAAAATTCACCAGCGCCAAGGGAGCCCCCTGCAAGCCGTCGACTTTTAAGCCTAGCGAATTTAATTGCGATATTCGGTGGTCCACAATATCTTTCCGCGCAGCAGCTGCCAAAGCTGGCCGGCCATGGATTTGATCGCCATTCATCCCACCCATCCATTGAACGATCGATAGTTCGTCCAAAGGGATTGGTATTTTCTGTTCGAGTTCTCGGTTCAGTAATCCGAGGGCCTGCTTATCCTTTACAGGCGGCAACCGTAGCGACTTGACGATCAATCCTTCGGAATAAAAATTGCACCAAACTCCCGCATCCTGAAATCCGGCTTGCTTCTCATCTAAAAACTCTTTGATCGCTTTCCCAAGCAAATTGGAAGCGTTCCCTTCGTTCCCCTTACGACAGAGCGGCGTTTCGTATTCCCGTACGAACGCATCAATCACAGTCAGGCGTCCTTCGTTTCCTTGCAAACCAACAGCCTTAATCGAGGCGTTGCCGAGATCAACGCCCCAAACTTTGTTCTTTCGTTTTGGTCGCCCACCAAGCAATCCTTTCTTCTCGCAAAAATGCCCCTCGATGCGGCCGAACCCCAAACCTTGGATCGCTAGGCCGAAAGCGACATTGAATCGACCAGGTGATGATTTTATGGCTGCATGGTCCCCCAGTTCAATTGACCGAGGGTTGGACAGGACTGCTACCGGTCCGCCGAACGCAGATTCTGTATCTTGGCGCCAAGCTGGCAAATGAGAACGAGCATCGCGTGGTCCGGTTTTCAGCAAATCCGCGAGCTGGCGCACGAGTGATTTGGGCGCGGCATCTGTGGGCGCCAGCTTCGCAAAATGCATCGCCAGCCGACCCAGCATTGGCGTAGCGATCGGCTCCGCTGCCAATTGTTCTGAAAGCCAGTGAAGGTCAGCTGCACGGCGTCTCAACTGCTGAAATGATTCGGAGTGGGCTAACTTTGGAACGCAACCCAAAGTGACCAGAGCTTCTTCATAACTGCTGTTCGCGAGTAATTGCTTAACATTCGCCGTCAGTTTTTCACCAACCTGCGTTGCGACCTGACGGTAACGTTTGTCATCGGGACGAAAGTCCAACAATTGCTGAACGGTGCAACCGACCGATTGCCAGTTCTTTTCCGCAATTTCCACACGAAGAGCCCCATCCAGTTCATTCAACTGAGTTGCGGACTCCTCCGCCTTTTCCCGCAGGCCTTTGATCTCCGTATTCATCATCGGCTCAGGAATCGTCGCCAGCAATTTCACGGCCAGCGATTGATTGCCTGATTCGTAGGCTTGTTTGGCCTTCGCCAAGGTCTCCTCTGTCTCCGCTTCTGCAGTCGCTTGCAACTGTTTGATTTTCTCAATCGCCTGCTTGGCTTTTTCGGCGTCGACAGCGAAACGGTCGTCTTCAGTCTTGGCAATGGAACTGAGCAACCAAAGAGCACGATCAAAACGAGATTCTCGCGCGGCAGCAACCGCATCGGCCATCGATTTCTGATGTTTCTTTTGCAAATCTTCGAAAGCAGCCGCTAAATCAGCACCGCAGGACTCACAGAATTTCTGGCTAAGCAGTACCTTCTGCTTGCAACTGTGACATGCTCCATAAAGCGTTTTCCCACAAGCGACGCAAAACTTCGCGTCAGCGCGATTCGCTGCATTGCAGCCGCCGCAGCAAACTCCCGAACTTATCTCCGTTTCGTTGTCTGTACTCATCAGCGTTTCTCTTCAACCTAGATTGCTACTGGAGCGTTGATTGAAATACGATCCTTAATCAAACGCGACCACGGCTCCAATCACGGGAAACCAATTGCTGAAATCTTTGTTTTCTGGATCCCCCACATGAATGTAACCACGCTTCTGAAGGGTATTAAAAACAACCATGGGACAATCCGGTGGTACGGTCAGGGTTAAGCGATAGCTACCGGGTGTCGACAGAGGCTTCAGCTCAGCCCGTAATTCCTGTGGTTGGACATCAAGTACTTCGATCTTGCGATTGACGTCGTTTCGTGTACGTACGACGACGTTGAATTGGTGTTTTTTGCCAGACACCAGCGTCCCGATATCGAGTCCATTCGTCTGGTGAATATCAGGAGAATAGAAGTTGATGGGTTTGCGAACCTTGCCGAAGCACACCATGTCGCGTGTGACCTCTTCACCACCGTCATTTGGCACCACCGTCAACTTCAGCTTTGCCTTGTACTCACCGATTTCCCAAGGTGCAGAAAAAACACGCACTTCCCATGCGGAACGAGCTTCGCTATCCGCGAGAGCTGCGACATCAACTTGACTCGGCTCTGCATGCCATTCAAAACCGGGAATGTCGCATTGAATATCGGTTACTAAAAAATCTTCCCAGAGCTGGCTAAACACTAGAAAGCGGGCCTCGGTCGGAACACCTAGATCGGTTGTATTGAAGGCAATCTGCTCAGGGACAACAAACTTGGCTTTGACTTCCCCCTGAACCGTGAAAACAATACTCGATCGCAGCGGATCGTTCGTGACGATCATCGCCGTCTGTTTGTACTCTTCGGCTTGGTATCCAGTATTCCACGTCATCGTGACGCTCGTCGCTTCACCGGGTAGCAGAACCTCTTTTTCGAGGTCACCCATGGTGCATTTGCAACTCGTCTTCGCGACGCTCAGTTGCAAGGGTGCATCGCCATGATTCTGAATCAAAAAATCGTGAGTCAGTGTTGAGTGCGGATTGACCATTCCGAAATTAAATTCGGTATCGCTGACGACCGCGATTGGTTTGACTTCCGACTCCATCGTTTTCGCAAGCTGTTGCAAACGTTCAATCTTCTGCATTCGCTTCGCGTAAGCCTCTCGTTGATGTGGTTTGACACCTTCAGGATGGTACTCGACCGAAATGACAGTACTCGCAATGGCAGTTGCGGCGACGACTGTAGCGATAAAGCTGTACAGCAAAACTTTAGGCAAGTTGGTCATTGATTGATATCGTTACCAGCGTTAATTCAATTTGAACGGAAAATCCTCCGCAGCTCAGAAAGGCTGCAGAGGATTGTCTTTATGACTCAGCCGCCCTCTACAGGCAGCCGCACTGTTGGCTAGTCCTCGAACGTTCCTTTGAAGAACGCATCGTTCAGGAAGATACCGCCAAAGAACTGGTCATTCCGCATCTCAACGGTGGATCCAACGTAACCACTTCGGGATGGATCGGCTTGATCGCTCACAGCGAACCCAGGATTCAGATAGCCATCGGCATTGGTGTCGTAGAAAATTTTGACGCTGCCATCAGCCATCAACAGATTCAAACTACCTTGGTGAATCGCGAACCAGTCACGGGTATCTTGAAGATAGATACCATTTTCAGGAGACGACAGGGTAGGAGCGGTACCCTCGGTACCAGCCGCCGCTTGTCCATAAGGTGCTGGGCAACCAGCGGTCGTCGGTTCTCCCCGTTCGCATGCCAGTTGCGGCACGAGCGTGGCAAAATTCTCCATCAGCTTCACAGCAGTGCCGTCCGCCTTAGTGTAAGCAGGACCGTCATTGAAAGCCTCTGTCAATAGTTCACCCTGCTCGATGTAGGTGACAGTATCGTCATTCCCTTTTCCAAACACCGTGGCAGGACTGCCACTGAGTGTCATTGACGAGTCACCTTGGATCGTGACCCCAGGGCCGTGACCAATTGTGCCGACCAAGATCGCTTCATCAATGTCGCCTGCACCGGCACAGCCGATAAAGCCAACGTTGCTGCTGCTGACACGACTGCGATCCATCACGTTCGCGGTCAATGGCCCCGTGGAACCACTAAGCCCTTTGAAACCACCGCCCACAGTTTGCAGGAATGTTGTGCCGCCACCGGCCTTAAGCGTCTTGACCATTCCGCGGACCAGATGGTATCCCGCCGCATAGTTGGTGTTGTAGCCATTGCTAACAAAGTACCGCGAAACGAGTTCGGCACGTGCGCTAGAGTCTGCTGGTGTTCCTGCGAACTCAGTTGCAGCGCCACCGGAAATCCCGGCCCAGCCGCCACCGGCAGAGACGTCTCCGTTTTTACCACAAAGCCCTGCCAGCAAACGCGCATCTGGGGCACCGTCTTTGTTGTCGTTGGTTGTCTTACCGATCAAGTCATTCAATTTCTCCGAGCCCTTCAGTGGGTTACTCGGATCGAGTGACTCATTCATGTTTCCATCGCCGATATTGACAATGTCGGCAACCCATCCGTAGGTATCCATGCATCCATCACGACGGAAGTCGCTGGCACCACTGCAGTAGGCGCCCCCCGGGCTTCGCGTGCTATACTTAAATAATCCAACGCCAATATTTTTCAAGTTTGCTTGGCATTGGGCCTGACGAGCAGCCTCACGTGCTTTGGTGATCGCTGGCAAAAGCAAAGCAGCCAGCAGGGCGATGATCGCAATCACCACCAGAAGTTCGATCAGTGTGAAACCACTTTCACGGATACGTTTCATGAAAAAAACCTTGTAAATTTGGGCCTCCAATACCTGTCGGCCCGATCTAGAAATAAACGAAGTGGTGTGGCGACCATGAAGACTGGCTCTGTCGTTGCCGCGACTCGCCAGTTGGTCGCCGCCCGCTTTCTTAAAACACGACTACCTCCGCCGGTAATCGATGTCTACTTTGCGAGCAAATTGCTCGTCCGCACAGTTTGCAGTTGGTTGACTGCGTCAGGCGCACTGCAATGGGCGTGCGGCCTAAACTTGATCGTGATGCCTAATTTGGTTAGGTCGCAACCTCCTTCAGGTAGTTCGGAGGCAGAAGTCGAATTCGATCTACGAAAAAGGAACTAAAAAACATCTACTGCTGCTCTCCCTTGGAGCCAAGGGTGTAAAAACTAGCAAGCGATAGCGGGCTCGTCTCTGCATCATCAGAGGTCCAGTAAAGAGTCCCACTGCCGTTTACATCCTCAAAACCGTTATTAATAAAACCGTCGTTGTTCTCATCCACCAAGGCCTGAACCGACCCGTCCGCCATCAGCACGTTCACGGTTCCTCTATGAAACGCCGCCATCCCGCGATAATCTTGCGCGGTATCGTGATTCCACATCTTCAACCATCCCTCCGATCCCTCACGGGGTGTCCCGACGGGGAACTGCGGAACCTCCAGGTAGAACGCAAACGGCTGATCAGGACTACCGTCATGATCTGTATCGATTGCCCGACGACGACCCACCGGAGTCCCAACAATCCCCGTCGCGTAAAACGTTCCACTGGCAAAATTGCCGACCTTCCCAGATAGCACGCCGGAAGCGGATGCGTCACACAGAAGCGGCACAGTGCTGCTGGCGGCGTTTCCGCTGTCCAGCAAACGAGTCGTCAATGGCCCCCGCGTGACATTTCGACCACGGGGATCGGTACTGCTGCAGTTCGGATTAACCCGCTGCAGATTACCGCTCCCATCGAGCAAAAACTCTGATCGCAATAGAAACCAAGATGCGGCGTAGTTCGTGTTGTAGCCCTCATCAATCATTTTCTCGGTGATCAACTCACTCCGCCTCGGGTCAAGCGGTGCCAAATTCTCATCGACGATTCCTCGACTGATATTTTTGATGACCTGGCCGGTATCACTCGTGTACTCTGGCTTCCCAAGGCGATCAACACATTGCTGATCCTGGAACTCAGCAAGCTCAGTCGTCAGCATCTGCTCGATCGCTTTTGACGTAAAAGCTGGACTACTCGGACAGGTCATTTCACTGGGCAGAATGCCTCGCAGAACGAGGTCAGCCACCCAGCCGATCTCAGTGGGTACACCGTCACGTTCCAGATCAAAACCGCCGCTGCAGAAGGCAGAATTGGTAGTGGAAACGGTTCTTGCCGTTAACGCGACACCAAAATTCTTCAGGTTGTTTTGACACTCGACTCCTCGTGCAGCCTCGCGAGCCCTGGAAATCGCCGGCAACAACAAGGCAGCTAATATGCCGATGATCGAGATCACCACAAGCATTTCGATCAGTGTAAAACCTGGTTGCCGCTTCATTTGTATCAACCGTTAAGACGTCCATTCTGAGTGTTGTCTCAAGCTTTCTTGGGTTCCAATCAGAACCCCGCGACCGCCTGCCGGGAGAATCTCAAGGGCGAGATTCTCAGCTCTCGATAGCGTTGAAGCATCGGTATATTTGACGCTGCCAAGTCTCATTGCAACCGCCAAAACTCAATCTCACAGACTCTTCACATTTCCTACTTATTGAGATTCCAAACAGCGACAAAAACTGGACCAGACTTACAGCAGAAAAACGCGCATAATGCTATCATTGACGCGAGGTTGGCATGCCAGCGGCGCCTTCGATCGGAAATCGAACGCCCTGCGACTTAACCCTTTCTTCACATAGTTCATTGGCCGTTCGAGACGATGATGCCCCCCCTTGATGCCATGCAAATCTCACCAGAGATCCGAAGTGAGCATCAACTGCTTCGCCTGAATGAGTTGTTGTCCGAGATTCGCCTCCGGCCGTTTTACAGAGACCGGCTCAGTAACGTCACGCTGCCATTAACCTCTCTCGATCAACTATCGACTCTTCCATTGCTGCAAAAATCCGAGTTAATCTCGGATGACCGAAGACTTAGCAAGATTTTTGATCGTCCCCAGCACGAATATGTTCGACTGCACCAGACCAGTGGTACCAAAGGGTTCCCGCTGGCAGTTGCCGATACGTTGGCTGATTGGAATTGGTGGTTGAACTGTTGGGATTTTGTGCTGTCTGCTGCCCAAGTCACCAACGAGGACATCGCGCTGATGGCCTTTTCGTTCGGTCCTTTCATCGGTTTTTGGACAGCGAACGATGCACTGATTCGGCGTGGGGCGATGGTTGTCCCCGGCGGGGGCATGTCGAGTGAGAATCGTTTGTCAATGCTCCAGGAATACGATTGCACCCTGGTCTGCTGTACCCCCACCTACGCATTGCACTTGGTAACTGTGGCGGAGAAGATTGGTTTTGACTTGGCTGCTACTTCGGTCACCAGATTGATTGTTGCCGGAGAACCGGGTGGATCCATCCCTGCAATTCGAAATCGAATTGAGCAAGCATGGAATGCACGTGTGATCGACCATACAGGTGCGAGTGAATTGGGCGCGTGGGGATTCGGAAGTTCCGATGGCAAAGGAATTCATGTAATCGAAACGGAGTTTATCGCTGAACGATTGAAATTCGACCGTGACCACCCCGAAGGGATGGCTGCTACCGACGGCGAAGAAGCCGAATTGGTATTAACCAACCTCGGACGTTACGGTGGTCCAGCGATTCGCTATCGCACGGGCGACATCGTTCGCGGGTACCGTCAGCATGACCAAGATTGCAACTTCCTGTGGCTTGATGGTGGTGTTTTAGGGCGCGCAGATGACATGCTCGTGATCCGCGGCGTTAACATTTTCCCCAGCAGCATCGAAGCGATCGTAAGAGACATTGAACCGACCTGTGAATTTCGAATGATCGCGACTCGCCATGATGAAATGGATCAATTACAAGTCGAGATCGAGTCTTCTGAATCAACTGCCGAAGCATTGTCAATTCGTCTCCGTGACCGTCTGGCTATGCGAGTGGCAGTCGATTGCGTGCCCGCTGAAAGCTTGCCAAGATTTGAAGCCAAGTCGCGACGCCTAATCGACCGCCGCCAACGCTAACGCAGGCCTCGCACGGCCAACTTCAGGCACACCACTTTCGGTTCGTCGGTAAATCGAAAACATGCCCGATCCTCAACTGAAATGAATCGCAATGACGGCGGAATCATGAACTGCATTCCGATTCACACCGGATACTTCCACTTGCGAAGGCGTTTGGCACCTGCTCTCCTTGGGGAAGCAGGCGACATCATCCTCCATCAATCCCTAAACGTCACCATTAATCACCGCATCGACGAACATGACTGAACATCCCCCCGTCTCTGCACAACCTGGGCAATCTGAAGCCAATTCAGGCCCCGTTCCGACAGCGATCGAGCGTAACGCCGACAATGGAATCGTAATCACTTGGACCGATGGACAACGCTCTGAATGGTCAGCCCAAGTCCTGCGCAAAAACTGCCCGTGCGCAACCTGCCGCGAAAAGAAACGAGGCGAGACAGAAAAGAAAGCAGCAACGCCGACCTTACTGCCGGTCCTTAGTGCGGCCGAAGCGAAACCCCTTACTATTGAAGCGATGAGTCCGGTTGGGTCGTATGCCTACCACATCACCTTCAGCGATGGGCACACCTCCGGCATCTACACCTTTGACCTATTGCGGCCCCCGGTCAAAGACCGCGCATAGAGAGTCGCCGATACCGCTGCAAGTCCGAGGCGTGACTCTCTGTGAAGCGGATGAATTCTTGTGTTGTTGAAGT
>JAYZAR010000222.1:0-13848 GCA_036339635.1 Planctomycetota bacterium
CCAGTCGTACAACCCCAGCCATAACCTACCGAGATCCCAGCGATCATGATTACGGTAATCACCCGAGAATTCTGGCGATCAGGTCGGAGTGCATTGATGCGGCCTGTGCAGTGATGACCACAACGGAATCAGAAATTGCGTTGGGCCTCATCGTCCTGGCAACAGGCAAGTCAAGTCTTCGTGACTTGTCTTGAACAGCGAACCAACCGACGAATGATCGGCCATGCGTCCAGAAAACGATGCTACGCACCATCACTTCGTCATCGATTTGAGAGAAAAAAAAGAAAAACGGTATGTCCTCCAAGATTCGAAACTTTTGCATCATCGCGCACATCGACCATGGAAAAAGCACCTTGGCCGATCGTTTGCTGGAAGCCACTGGCACTGTGACCACGCGAGAGATGAAAGAACAGGTGCTGGATGACCTAGAATTGGAGCGACAACGCGGGATCACGATCAAAGCTCGCGCGGTCGCCATGAAGTTCAAGAAGGGTAATGAGACCTACGAACTGAATCTGATCGACACGCCTGGGCATGTCGACTTTCAGTACGAGGTTTCGCGGTCTCTCGCTTGCTGCGAAGGTGCGTTGCTGTTGGTCGATGCGTTTCAAGGCGTCGAAGCCCAAACAGTCGCCAACGCTTACGCGGCAATGGAGCACGACTTGAAGATCATTCCGGTGATCAACAAAATCGATTTGACGCATGCTCGGCCCGACGAAGTCGCCGAAGAAATGATGAAGTCGCTGGGAACCGACCCCGACGAATGCGTCAAGGTTAGCGCCAAGACAGGCGAGGGTGTTGCGGGATTGTTGGATGCAATCGTCGAAGAAGTGCCGCCCCCAACCGGCGATCCGCATGCAACGCTGCAGGCGATGGTTTTCGATTCCAACTATGACGATTACCGAGGCGCGATCACCTATGTCCGGTTGATGCAGGGAACCGTCCGCAAGGGGCAAAAAATCCGTTTTCTACGGGCCGGTACACAACACGACGTAGTCGATCTTGGACAATTCATTCCGCACCGTGAAGCTTGCCAAGAATTGACTGCCGGGCAGGTTGGTTACCTGATCTGCAATATCAAGAGCCTGGGCGATGTACACATCGGTGACACGATCAGCATCCCGGGCGACAAGGCGGCTGAACCACTGCCCGGCTACGCGCGCCCCAAGCGAATGGTCTACTGCGGTTTGTTCCCCAGCGATGGTCAAGATTTCAGTGAACTGCGTGACGCATTGGAACGTCTGGCAATCAACGATCCGAGCTTTGAATTTGAACCAGAAACCAGCGACGCGCTCGGCTTCGGGTTTCGCTGTGGATTTTTAGGCTTGCTGCACATGGAAATCATTCAGCAGCGACTGGAGAATGAAGCTGATATCGACCTGGTGCAAACCGCCCCGAATGTGACATACGAGATCATTAACAAACGCGGTGAAACACTCACCATTCACAAGCCGCAAGATGTTCCAGATCCCGGTGATGTTGAGGAGTTCCGCCAACCAATCGTGCGTTGCAACGTCATCGTTCCCGACGACTTCATCGGTGCCGTCATGAAGCTATGTCAGGAGCGACGTGGTATCCAGAAGTCTCAGGAATACCTCGGCATGCAGCGTGCGATGCTGACCTACGACATTCCACTCGCGGAGGTGGTCTACGACCTTCACGACAAGATCAAAAGCTGCACAAAAGGCTACGGAACGCTCGATTACGAAATGATCGGTTATGAACCAGCTGATCTCTGTCGCTTGGACATCCTGGTCAACGGCAAGCGGGTCGACGCGCTCAGTGTAGTCTGCAACAAGGCGGACGCAGACCGACGAGGTCGGGCCGTTGCGAAAAAGCTAAAGAAGGAAATCGAGCGACACATGTTTGAGGTGGCTGTTCAGGCGGCGATCGGTAGCCGTGTGATTGCCAGAGAGACAGTGCCGGCAATGCGGAAGAATGTGACCGCCAAGTGTTACGGCGGTGACATCACCCGAAAACGAAAACTGCTGCAAAAGCAGAAAGAGGGCAAGAAGCGGATGAAGGCAATTGGCAATGTCGAAATCAGCCAAAAAGCGTTCATGGCAGTCCTTAGCGATGGCGAACAAGCTTGACCAAAGCGAGGGTAAAACGGCGATCAACAGTCACCCCAGTCGTCAGTCATTGGGTTTGTCGTAACTTGTTTACTTGCTTGCGTTTCCAGCCATCAGGACATCGTTTTTCGGGCCTGAGCGACTGATTTTTACCAAGATTCCTGCGGGCAACCGAAGGTAAATTCGGATACTCCCCCCCTGCATCGGGAAAAAAAATATTGGCTTCAAGGGGGACCTATTTTCCCCACACCGCGATTACGGTCGGCTTCGGTAACCGGCCGATTTTCTGCCGACGCTTCACGCTTTCAATTGACGCGCCGCGCGCCTAGTCTATCGGCCAGCGTGAGGTTTGTATTCCTTGCGTCATCATTCATGCACTCTTTGTGCGTGTTGATCGGTGTTCCGTAGACTCCGGAACAAGGCGGCCGGTCAGCACGTGTAGCGGACTTCGTATGGTCCGACTTGGAGTGTGATTCCATAAGAAGATTGACACTTGAGGAGAACATTTGTGAGTCATTATTATCGCCTGCTTGTTGGATCCACCGTTCTCGGATTGGTGGTATCACTAGCCCAACCTATTTGGTCGCAAGAGACGACCGAAGAAGTCACAACCGAAGAGGTCGTGGCCGTTGAAGAACCAACAACCGAAGAAGCGGTTGTTGAAGAAATCGTTGTCGAAGAAGAATCCGACGACAGTTCACCCGCTGGTGAAGACGCTTACACCACTGACGCTGATCGCGCGGCGACAGAAGAAGAAGAGTCGTTCTCGGAGTTCACCGTGAACAACTTGTGGATCTGCATCTCTGCCGCGTTGGTGTTCATCATGCACCTTGGCTTTACCACACTAGAAGCCGGTCTGACGCAAAAGAAAAATGCGGTCAACATTATTTTCAAAAACGTCTGGATCATCTGCACCGGCCTGCTGCTTTACGCAGCTTGGGGCTTCAATGCGATGTACCCGGGTGCCTACGCATCAGCGTTGGAGGCTGGAGAGACACCGGCCTGGAATGGATTCTTTGCAATGGGCAGCTGGTTTGGCGGCGACTTGACGGACGCCAGCCTAACCACCGCGCAGTACAACCTTGGCTATACCTGGTGGGGTGACTTTATCTTCCAGGCTATGTTTGCTGCAACGGCTGCAACCATTGTCTCGGGTGCTGTGGCGGAACGTGTCAAGTTACCGACATTCATGCTATTTTCAACGCTGTTGGTCGGTTTCGCATATCCTGTCAGCGGTAGCTGGAAATGGGGTGACGGCTGGCTGGCGGCTAACGGATTCTATGACTTTGCCGGTTCTAGCATCGTCCACGCATTCGGTGGATTCGCCGCCTTGGCCTGTGTTCTGGTCCTCGGCCCTCGAATGGGTAAGTACACCTCGGAGGGAATTAAGCCGATTGTCGGTCACAGCATGCCTCTGGCCGCGATCGGTGTCTTCTTGCTTTGGCTCGGCTGGTTCGGCTTCAACGGCGGCTCAGCCTTATCGGCGGATCCCAAGGCCGTGTCTTACGTTTTCGTCACCACTTCCTTGGCAGCAGCAGCGGGTGCAATCGTTTCGATTGTTTGCTCATGGGTGCTGCTAAACAAGCCAGACGTTTCGATGGCGCTTAACGGAATCTTGGCCGGCCTCGTTGGAATCACTGCAGGTGCAGACACCGTCGGCGAGGGTTCCAGCATTATCATCGGTGGCGTAGCAGGCGCCTTGGTCGTCGCATCGATCCTGTTCTTCGACAAGATCAAGTGCGATGATCCCGTCGGCGCGATTTCGGTACACGGTGTTTGCGGGATCTGGGGGACGATTGCCGTCGGCATCTTCTCGTTCAACCCAGACCACAGTCTGCTTTGGCAGACGATCGGAACGCTCTCTATCGGTGGGTTCGGCTTTGTCTTCTCATTGATTGTGTTCGGTATCCTGAAGGTCACCATGGGCGTACGAGTCAGTGCCGAGGTTGAGGCCCAAGGCCTGGACATCTCCGAGCACGGTGCTCACGCCTATTCGCTCGATTGATCTGATTGATGACCAAAATCCAATGGGTTCATCGCCCATCGGATCGATTTATCGCCGCCGCAATCAGCCATGATTGCGGCGGTTTTTCTTTGAATCCCGGCTTGGACGGCCGATCTACCTCGCTGACCAAAACACCCGTGCAGGGGGTTTCCTTCCTGTTGATGTCGAGGCGGCGCGCTTATTCTCTTGACCTTTCGAGGTTGTCCTGTGGGGACAACGACTCATGTGAACGCTGCGGGCAGTGGATTCAGAGAAAGGTTTTTCGTTGTTAAGGCTGCATTACGTTTTGCGATTATGGCCTGCTTGGTTGGCTTGGAAAGCCTTCTAGTACCCACGGACGCTTGGGCTCAAGCCGGCGGCATGCTTGGAACAGCCTCCAGCTTTCGAAACTAGCCCAGGCGCGCTGACGGACGATGAAATTCAGTTCGATGGTCGCATTTGCCATTTTCTGGGGCACCTTGACCTAGTGCCCGCTATGCCATTGGGTTGGGATGAGGGTCCGCTCTCTTATTTTGCGGGCGACAATACGATCGCGGGAGGGCGCTTTGGATTTTGCCGGAGGCACCGTTGTTCATATTAGTTGCGGCGTCTCGGCACTCGTGGCCGCGATCTTGATCGGGCCGCGGATGAGATACCTGAAAGAACCAATCCAGCCACATAACCTTACCTACACGGCTCTTGGTGCCGCCATGCTGTGGGTGGGATGGTTCGGGTTCAACGCCGGCAGTGAATTGGCGTCAGATGGATTGACCAGCAGTGCATTTGCGACGACACACTTTGCCGCCGCAACCAGTGCCGTCGCTTGGGCGTTCACAGAGTGGTTTGTACTTGGCAAACCGACGGTGCTGGGTGCAAGTAGTAACGCAGTCGCTGGCTTGGTAGGCATCACTCCCGCCGCTGGCTTCGTACAACCGATACCCGCGTTGATCATGGGTGCGATGGCAGGAGTCGTCTGCTACATCGCCTGTTCGAAGCTCAAACACGCGTTGAAGTACGATGACGCACTTGATGCGTTTGGTGTCCACGGGGTTGGCGGAACGCTGACCGCCGTTTTGACCAGTGTATTCGCTTCGCGAGCTTGCTGGGACGTTAGCAACGGTGTACCGATTGGATTAATCGAATCGGGTGGCGATTTTGGCCTGGTGTTCGGCCAGATTATCGCCGTTGGTGTGACCGTTATCTTCGCGGTTGTTGGAAGCTTCATGATGCTCAAAATCATCGACGCCTTTATTGGCTTGCGAGTCGCCGCCGAAGCCGAACAACGTGGATTGAATGTCAACGACCACGGGAAGAAGGTTACATCCAGAGCTAATTCAGCAGAGTGTTCGCGGTGGCCATCGAGGCTGGTGCCAGAATCAGCCTGGTTGCAAAGCATTGCAGGAGGATCGCAGTGTCGACAGAACGCAGTGCAAGGATTTTGTGATACGGTGCAACTTGGACACGGAATCGCTGCGGAGCGGATATCCCCTGCATTTGCCCTAGCTCATCTCTCAGCCGATTCGATGCGAAACCAAATGGCTCTCATGGAGGCGGTAATCGGCAACGTTGCTGCTGCAATCCAGTGAGCCACCGAAAGCCCGGTCCAACCAGCGACTTGCCCCCACAGGACCGATCCTGCCGACATTGAAATCGCCATGACGGTCAGATAGCACCCCATGCCGCGAGCCCGCAATTTATTGGGAAGTGTCATCTGGGCACTCGCGTTGAGTGTCGTCAGGACAATCATCCAGGCGCCGCCGACCATGACAGTCGCCGGAAAAGCAGTCATTCCACTGTGGCTGAATCCGAGTGTCGTCAATCCGCCGGCAAAGGCGATCATAGCAAATGTCAACGTTCGATCACGCCCCAACCTGTTGTGCAGCAAATGAAGCACTCGAGCGGCGCCAACAGCCCCCAGTCCGATCATCGTCACTAACAATCCAAACCCGTCGGCCTGCATGCCAAGTTGCTCGCGAGCCACCAGCGGAAGCAGCGCCCATAACGAAGTCGCCGGCACCAAAAAGCTCAGCACGCCGATCAAGACGTGCCTCATCGTGCGATTGCTGGCGACGAACCGAAGCCCCTCACTCATCGATTGACCAAACGAGAGCCCTGCTGCCGACTCAACAGGCTCACGGCGCCAGCGCAGCAACAAGATCAACACGACCGAAAAAGAAACCGCATTCGCTGCAAACGCAATCCAAACTCCCGCGAAGGCAATCAACAGGCCACCGACTGCCGGACCGATTGACCGAGCCAGATTAAAACTCATGCTGCCTAACGCGACGGCACGTGAAATTTGATTTACGGGAACCAGTGCTGGAACAGTTGCCTGCCATCCCAATACGTACAGCACTGTCCCTACCCCCATCAACAACGACAACCCGAGCAATGACCACGAAGTGATGGCTTCGATAAACGTCAAGGTTGCAAGTGTTGACGTCGTTGTGAACAACATCACCTGGGTCGCAATTAGAAGCCTGCGGCGGTCAATTCGATCCGCTAACACACCGACAGGAATCGCCAAAAACATGGTCGGCGCTGAAACACCCAAACGAACCGCGGACACCATTTCTGGCGACGAATCGAGCTCCGTCATCAGCCAGCCGGCGCCGACCTCATGAACCCAAGTCCCGAGGTTTGAAACGATGGAAGCAAACCAGAAGGCGCGAAAAATCGAAACCGACAATGGTGCCCACGCAGAAAGATCCTCGATATCCGGCTTGGATGCGGCTTGCCGGTGATCGGAATGAGGCTCAGGCATTCGTGACAAAATAAATCAACCGTATCGATTCTGTCGATGAGAGGGGCAAAGTCACACTGTACCCCAGCAGCAAATGGGAATACCCCGCCAGCCAACAGGAATCGCGAATGAGTTCTTTCGGGGTTCGATTGGTGATGCTGATATCAGTTAGTTTTGAGCTCACTTTGGGCATCTTTCGCAATATGATTCTCTCCCGCCCTTCCCTTTCTCTGGTTTCCGGGATGATCCACGTCCGCGGCCTCCGCAAACTCTATGAGAACCACTTGGCGGTTGACGATATCACCTTCACTCTCGAGCCAGGTCAGATTTGCGGCATGGTTGGCCCCAATGGAGCGGGCAAGACCACCACGCTTCGGTGCCTCGCGGGATTGATTCCTGCCACTTCCGGCAGCCTGTAAGTTGCAGTCTGCGACCTGTCACGTGACCTGCTGCCATTGAAGCAGCGATTGGCTTATGTTTCCGACGATCCACCTTTGTTCGATGACCTGACCGTCCGTGAACATCTCGATTTCATCGGACAACTTTACCGAGTTACATATCATCACCAGAAATCAATTGAATTGCTGCGACAATTCGATCTACTCGATTAGTACGATGCGTCCGCGACAACGTTATCTCGGGGTATGCGTCAAAAACTTGCTGTTTGTTGCGCTTATTTGTTTGCCCCCCAAGTCTTGCTTCTGGACGAACCACTCACCGGCCTCGACCCTCCCGGAATCCGCGTACTCCTAAGATTCGGTTCGAGAACGCGCCAAAGCCGGAACCACCGTCATCATCAGCAGTCACCTGTTGGCGATGATTGAAGCGGTCTGCACGCATCTGCTCGTAATCACCGAGGGTAAGCAACAATTCTTCGATCGTTCCGATCGCTTAAAAGACAAATACCCCACCGCTCGATCACTTTTCAAATTGCTGCGGTGCTTTTGAATGGCGATACTCGTCACCATGGTTGCACACGCGGAACCAGCTATCGAGCACTCAACCGCAAAGAACAGGGATCTTTTTGCTAAGGAAAATCAACCCAAACGAACGGAAACAGCCGTAAAAAAAACGCTTGGGCTAAGCCGCTGAAACGGAGAGGCTGACCCAAGCAACGGGGATGGCTGTAGCCGGTGGGCAATCTTTTATTTCCCTTCTTTCTTCTCCATCAGTTGATCCAAGAAGGGCTGCAGTCGCTCTTTTTGGCGAGGATCTTCCGAGGCAGCGATGGCCGCTTGCTGCGCTTCGATCGCAGCATCGACGTTTCCAAGTGCATCTTGCAACAGCGAGACGGTGTTGTACATCAGCGGCTTGATCTCATCGTCGGCACCGTCGACTTCAGCAGCGATGGCTGCAACAGCTTCCTTCGCGAGTGGACCAACGTCGACGCCGCGCTGTATCTGACCATACAACGAGAAACCGAATCGGCCCATGGAATACGCATCACCTTTCATTTCCTGCATCTGGCCGCGATAAAATGCTAACACTTCATCGTCCAATTTCCCTGCGGACAATTTCAAACTATTCTTCACGGCGGTCAATTGCGATTTGATCTGCTCGGATTTTGTTGCGGATGCTTGTTCATCGATCAGTTTCAGCGCCTCGTCAAATTTCCCTGCTCCCGCCAGCATCGCGATTTGCTGCATGCTTTTGTCAAGAGTCTCCTTGGCCTTCATTTAAGCTTTGAACGCTTCTCGGTCCCAACTGTCGGTAACGACCGCCTCAAGAGGTCCATCCAACTCCATCGGATGCCCAATCCATTCAACCAGCCCGGTTTTTCCGACTAAGAACGACGTCGGGATACCGCTTTGGTTAGCTGCTTCCATGTAAGCGATATGAGACGACCGGTCTGGATCCGTCGTCAACGAATAGGCAGCGGTGATCTCTTCAAATGTCTTTCCAGCCTCAGAATTTTCTCGCGCCAATAGAACTTTCACTTCATCGAGCGATTCATCCGAGATGCTGACGATCTGAACGCCACGTCCGCGGTATTTATTTTGCAGCTCAGCCAAATGCGGCATGCTGGCAATACAAGGGCCACACCAGGTTGCCCAAAACTCAATCACGTAAACCTTCCCAGCATCGAACGTGGTCACAGGCTTAAAAAACCCATTGCCGTCTTGAACCCAATGTTCGACATCAAGTGCCGGTGCCTCTGATCCGATTCCTAGATCGGCCGCAAACGCATCGCTTGCTCGAAAGGACATGACGCAAACAGCGACGCAAAGGGTCAAATTCATCAAGATTCGCATCTTCATCGGTTAGCAATCTTTGAGCTAGAGGTGGGATAGCAGGACGAACAGTAACAGACGCCCCAGACAGCAGAGATTTGGTAAGCACCGTATGCTACGCGACGAACCTTCACTTGGCCCAGGTGCCTGGTTATTCTGCTGGCTGATTCTTCGAACGACTGGCATTGCCTGGGCCTTGATAGAATAACCGATGGCGATCAAAGCCCGTCAATCTCCCCGTGGGCGGTGCTCGGGAACGCCACCTCACCGCCGCAGAAAACCACCAATACGGGGGGCAACAGAAAATAGCGGGCTAACCGACAGTTGGTTGATGCGGAGCATTGCTTCTGGGGTATTTGTGGCGGGCCGTTCGCGGCAGGCTGTTCGTGACACAGCCACTTTGTGGCGCCCAGCCGATCGGTTAGAACATCTCAAATGACGCCTAACACAAAAACCTCTGGCCCACGAGTGACGACGCGAACGCTTCAACGGTCCCGTGACACGGGTGGCCGGATTTCGATGCTGACGGCCTATGACTTTCCCACCGCTCGCATTTTGGACGAGGCGGGGATCGACATACTGCTCGTGGGAGACTCGCTAGGTATGGTCGTGCAAGGTCGCGAAACGACGCTTCAGGTCACCATGGATCAAATGATCTATCACGCCGAAATGGTGGGTCGCGCGGCAAAGCGGGCGATGGTCGTTGTGGACCTACCCTTTCCGGAAGGACAGCTAGAAATCTCCCGCAGTCAGCTGGCCAGCGCGAGGGTTCTTCAAGAGACCGATTGCCACGCAGTCAAACTCGAAGGTGGTGCCGAACAAGCTCATCGCATCGAAGCCATTGTGACGGCAGGTATCCCAGTCATGGCACATGTTGGGCTGCGACCGCAGAACGTCCATGTTGACGGCGGCTACCGCGTTCAACGAGACACTGAGCGATTGATTGCTGATGCTAAAGCAGCCGAATCGGCTGGTGCCTTTTGCGTGCTGATTGAATGCGTTCCCGCCGAAGTGGGTGCAGCAATCACCGACGCGGTATCCGTTCCGACGATCGGAATCGGTGCTGGACCAGATGTTACCGGCCAAGTTTTGGTGACGCACGACTTGATCGGCTTTCACTCCGGCTACCTTCCCAAGTTCGTTCGCCAGTTCGCTGATATCCGTAATTCGATAGGGCAAGCGGCCAAGGACTATGTCGAAGCGATTCAGCAGGGTGATTTCCCAGGTGACTCGGAGACCTTTTAGTGACGGAACCCAACCAACCCTCACCTCTTCGTCGGTTGCCAATCCAGCGTTTCCCAAACGTAGATCAACTGCAACGAACGGTTGCTGATGCTTTTTGCGAAGCCGTTTCGATCACGCTTGAGCAGCAGGATAGTTTTCGGGTTGCCCTGTCAGGCGGTTCGACCCCGAAACGACTTTACGAACTGCTTGCCGAACGCGAACTTCCATGGGATCAGATCCACTGGTTCTGGGGTGACGAACGAAACGTGCCCGACAATCACTCCGAAAGCAACGCCAAGATGGTCAGGACTGCCTTGCTTGATCGAGTCCCAACTCCCGTGATGAACATTCACCCAGTTGCCGTTGAACCGCAAAACCCTGCTCTAGCGGCAGAACGCTATCGAGAAACCTTGCGTTCCCGCTTTCCACATGATGCCTTCCCAACATGGGACTTAGTACTTCTGGGGATGGGGGATGATGGTCACACCGCGTCACTCTTCCCGCATACCGATGCCTTGAGCGAGCGGAAACTCTGGTTCGTTGAAAACTGGGTCGAGAAGTTCGAGGCCTACCGGTACACCCTAACTGCGTCAGCCATCAATTCAGGCCAGCGAATCTGGTTCTTGGTGGCAGGCGAAAACAAGCGACCAGCGTTAGAAGAAGTGCTCTCTGGACGTGGCAATGAGCAGGTGTACCCATCGCGTTTGATTCAGCCAACCCAGTGGTGGGTCACCGACGACGCGTTACCCTGCTAACAAACAACCGGGACCGGCAACAAATCATCGGCATCGGCAACGAAGACAGACCGGATCCCGCTAAAAAAAGAGCGAGCCAGCATTTCCGACCGGCTCGCTCACGTTGAATCGCTAGGTTAAAGACGACTACCCGGCCTTTGCCAGATTTTGCTTCCTCAGGCTATCGATATAATCGTGCGCGATATTGAGGACTTCTTTGTTGTAAAAGTTGTCTCGATAGATTTTTTCGCTGCTGATCTGTGCTTCAGCTTGCTCCTCCTCTTCTTCTTTCTGAGCATCAAGTTCCTTTCGGCGGTCAAAGAAAGCGGCTTCTTCCAACGAAACTTCACTTTGCTCCTTCTGATTGACGTAGGAGGCAACACGACGCAGCAAATCTTGAAACTCTTCGTCCTCGCTGACTCTTTTCATTGAACGTTGACGAATGGCACCCAATAAATCGGGGGGCACCATACTGTAGATCTCATGGCGAGCCGCTTTGACGGTGTCGTGCTCGAGCGCGTACTGCAGGTCACCCTCGCCGATGTCCATTTCGGCGGTGATGCTTGGCAGAATCACGTCGGCTGGCACACCATTTCGTTGAGTGCTTTGACCGTCTGGCAGATAGAACTGCTGCAAAGTAACCTTCAAGGCACCATAATTTTCCCGCTGCGTCCGGAACAGTTGACGACCAAGATCCATCAAGGTTTGCACGGTACCTTTCCCGTGGGTCGTTGGATCACCAACAACGATGCCGCGTCCATAATCCTTGATTGCCCCTGCGAATATTTCGCTGGCACTTGCGCTGAACTTGCTTGTCATCACGATCAGTGGACCATCCCAGGTCGTTCCGCTCTCTTCGTCAGCGTACTGCTGCACCGAGCCATCGGAGTTCTTTACCTGGACAACTGGCCCACGATCGATAAACAATCCGGTCAGATTGATCGCCTCTGTCAGGCTGCCGCCACCATTCTTGCTTAGATCCAGCACTACTCCATCGACGCCCTGCTCGTTGAACCCGTTAAGGATTCGACGAACGTCGCGCGTACTGCTTCGGAAGTCAGTTTTATCTTTTTTGGCCGACTCCA
This sequence comes from Planctomycetota bacterium, assembly GCA_036339635.1. Classification (GTDB taxonomy): domain Bacteria; phylum Planctomycetota; class Planctomycetia; order Pirellulales; family Pirellulaceae; genus Rubripirellula. The sequence continues at coordinate 12,074 of JAYZAR010000222.1, forward strand.
TATCTAAGTAGAAGCTAGGCAGGTTGATGTAACCAATTTTCAGCTGTTCACCGGTGTCTGGATTTTTGTGTTCAATCACTTCGCCGCGAGCGGCTGATTCCTCGAGCTCGATGCGAGCCCGCACAATCTTGTAGATTTCGACGTTACCGACTCCGCCCGGTTTGACACCCAAGCGGACCGTTGATCCGGCTTTCCCGCGGATTTTGTCGACAACATCGGTCAGTGGCATCTCGACCACATCGACCATTTCGCCTTCGTCCCCTTGGCCTACTGCCACGATGACATCGTCAGTTTTTAGTTTTCCGTGTTTCGCAGCGGCACCGCCGGGCATAACGCGGGTGATGACGGTCACCCCATCTTTTTCGCGGAGCTGCGCCCCAATGCCGTCCAGGTTTAGCCGCATTTGGATCTGGAAATCTTCCAGCGTTCCGGGCGACATGTAAGTGGAGTGCGGATCATATCCAGTCGTGACCGCCGTGAGGTACATCTCCAAGAGATCATCACCATCGGTTTGTTTCCAACGCCGCGCGTAACGACCGTAGCGACGCTGCAATTGTTCAACAGCCTCCTTCCCCTCTTTGCCCTCGTCCTTGAGATCGAGCAGAGCGTACTTGATTTGCCGACGCCATCGATCACGAGCTTCGGCAGGGTTGGTGGCATAGACGGCTGAATCGGGGTCGATCACGATTGTTTCATCCTTGGAGAAATCAAAATCTCCCTCGAGCAACTCCTGCGCGACTGCCACCCGCTCGTCAACGCGTTGAATGAAGCGTCGAAAAATATCGTAACCGAGCGAAAGGTCGCCGTTCATCAACATGTCGTCGATGCGGGTCTCGTTCTCTGAGAACTCATCGATGTCACTTTGGTAAAAATAGAGCTTCATCGGATCAAGAGACTTGACGAACAGTTCAAGAGCTCGCTTGCTGATCGTGTCGTTCAATTTCTCACCGGAGATGTGATTACGGGGCATCAGCATCGCTATCAGTCGTGCAACCACTTGATCTTCTTTACGAGGCTCCGCCAACACGACGGGCGCATCGGCTTGGATGACCCCACCCTCTTGGGCATGCGAAGAACCGACCGAGGCGAAGCTGGCAGCGGCCAACATCAGCCCCGCGCCCATCCACAGAGTGGGGCGTCGCCGCATTGGCGTGACCGATGAGTGCAGTAAACAGTCCGGTGATTGAGGCATGGGGCAATCCTAATGGAAGCGTGACGACATTCGCAGTGATCAAGCAGGTCGCTAGACCCGCTGAATAGTAGGAAAGGAGCAAAAGCAGAGCAACTCCGTTCCCGTACTAGTTTACCAGCAGAACCACCCCGCTTGACCTCAATCGCCAATTCAGTTCTGAGAATTCAGACCGAATCTCGCCCTATCGATTCCAACAGTTGCCGAAGAGCCCCCCGGCAGATGCGATCCGCTTCAACCATAGCGCGACCGAAAAATCGAGAGTTTCGGTCGCCCAGAAAGCCAAGATCGTGTCACACAGAGGCTAATCCGGCTGGATTACCGGCATTAAATCGCTGCTCGTCGCATCGTAGCCGAGATGTTTAAACGTCATCGCATGGGTTCCGTAGATTCGGCTAGGGCCAACACGCCGGCGGGTCAACTTCCAGCCATCTCGAAAATGACCACCTTCCACCGTAGAGATCTTCCCGACCGAAAAATAGGTGGGGCTGATTTGATCAAGATCGATCAGATCGATGTCGGATGCATATACTTCGTGCTCGCTCCGAAAATGTACTTGGGCCTCGCGCACGGCCGACAGAAAGCG
>JAYZAR010000223.1:0-6329 GCA_036339635.1 Planctomycetota bacterium
AAATCCTACCGGTGCGGGACCGTGCAAGCGGCGCAAAGAACAGCGACAAAATGGTCAGCATGACTGCGGCTGCAATCAATAAAGCCATGATTAACAGCGTCGTTGGCAAGTCCACACCCCGCAGCGTGTAGGCATACGCCACGCAGGGGAACAGAGCGACGTAGTAGAGGACCATCTGCAACATGGCACTGGCCAATTTGCCAAGCACAATCTGCCATGGACTGAGCGTGCTGATCGACAGCAATTCAAGCGTGCCGTCATCTATCTCACCTTCCAAAGAGCGATAAGCTGCCAAAGGCACAACTAACAGCATCGGGATAGCTAATACGACGTAATAACCAATCAAAAGTCGCGGCGCCGACGGTGAGGTGTAAATCTGTGGCATCAAACTTAAGCTGCCGACCACAGTCCAGCCCAACGCAGCAAACAGCAAAACGGAAAAGGTTGTGACGAATTGGCGACTCTTCAATGCTTGCCTCGTTTCCTTGACAAGGATTGGGTTCAGCGAATCCCCGATTCGTTCGCAGGCCCTGTCGATGCGATCTAGCCAATGCCCCTTTTGGGGCACAGGCCCCGAATCCTCTACTTGAGTAGCCGATATCGTCATTGCACCAAGCCCTCTGTCACATGCAGAAAGACATCTTCCAAGCTTTTTTTGTGCGAACTCACCTCGGCAACCTCGAACCCGCCAGAGACCAACCAAGCGACAATCGCGGCCTGATCCTCTACTTCTCCTTCAAATTCAAATCGAATCAACTGGCCATCGACGATTAATTGATCCACGCCAGGGCGGGTTTGAAGTTTCTGAGCAGCTCGGTTGGTGTCGTTGAGAATTCGGATCGTTAGTTCGCGGTGCGTGGCCTGTTCGTACTGAATTTCTTCAACGCTTCCTGTCGCCAACAAACGCCCCTGTTCGATGATCCCCACTGTGTCACACATCTCCGCCAACTCCGTCAAAATATGGCTGCTAATTAAGATCGTTTTCCCTCGATCGGCGAGTTCGCGAATCATCCTCCGAAGATCGATTCGGGCACGCGGATCCAGGCCCGCGGCGGGTTCATCCAAGATCATCACCGCCGGGTCATGGATCAGGGCTCGTCCCAAACAAAGCCGTTGCTTCATCCCTTTACTCAAACCGCGGATTGGCTTTTCAGCCATCCCCATGGTGCCAGTGAAGTGAAGCACCCACTTCAATCGCTCGTTTCGTTCTCGGCCGACCAACCCATAGGCCCTCGCAAAGAAATCAAGGTATTCTTGACAATTGACATCGCGGTAAGTCCCGAAAGCATCAGGCATAAACCCGAGGCGGCGACGAACATATTCTGGATCGTTCACCACCGAAAACCCGTCCACCAAGGCATCGCCATAGCTCGGTAAATCAAGCGTTGCCAGAATCCGCATCGAGGTTGTCTTTCCAGCGCCGTTGGGACCGATGTAGCCGAAGACATGGCCTCGCTTCACTGAGAACGAAACGTCATCCACCGCCCGCGTTTCACCAAAGAAACGGTGCAGTCGCCGCATTTCAATGCAATCATCTTCCGCCACATGCACTCGATTCGTCACTGCGGATCGCAGGAACGAATCATCCTGCAGAGGTTTCGCACCGGGCTCATCTCCCATGAAGGTATCACTTTCGCGGGGCTTTTCTCGGCTCATCGCAACGTCCCAAATAGATACCGGACGCTCGCTGACAGTTCACACCCCTCAACAGCGAGTGCATCCCGACTTAAGTCGGCGATCGCGACAAAATGTGAAGGCGGAAGCTCACCAAGTGTTTGCATTTGCCGCTGCAACCATAACTCAAAAAGACCATTGCTTACGCTGCTCCTGCGATCGACTTGGTTGTTGATCGTTGAAAGCACATCATAAATAGAGCGTCGCCTGCGAGTTCGCTGGTTCTCCTGCTCGCGTACTTCTGCACGAGGAACAAACGCGTTGTACATCTGTCCCAGGACTTTCGACGCCGCTGTGGCGGTAAGTGGAGAACCCAGCATTGATTCCCCGGGCGAAAGATTCTGGATCGCCCAGGAATTGCCGTCGTGGTCACGAATCACGACATCTTTGAGTTCGAATTCAAATCCATTCGTCACGGTCGGCGAGGCCCCTTTAGCCTGCGCAGGTGTCAACTGAAGGAATCCGATCCCCGGTCGCGGTAAGTGCGTAATGAATTGGCGTTGCTGTCGAGACGGCAAAAACGACGAACTGAAACGTTGTTCATCCGGACGCAACTCAACGGTACCCAGCACAGAAGGAGGTATTTCAAGGCTTTCTTGCCAGGAACTCCCGGTTCCCTCTTGAAAAGGAAAGACCTCAGCATCAGGTGCGAATCGCAAGCCATCGCCAGGCCGAATACCAGCGAAATAGGTCCCCCGCACCCGCTCCGAAGCATCGCCAGAAACACCGTCCACCCAGGTCAGTTGCCTGACCCGCGCCACGGTTCCGAAACCATCCGCAAAGATGCCGTAACCAAACATCGCAACCGTCGTCACCAACGCCAAAAATGGTGCAATTGCAAACATCAAATACCCACGCCCCAATTTCATCGTGCGACGATAGGCGATAGGTCCTACCAAAATTACAAAGACGGTTAACAAACCAATGAAAGTGTAAACAGGTGGCTGGGCAACTCCGGGAATCATCCATTCAAAAAAACGCCGGTTTCCCAACAAAGGATCAACTCCGCGTCGCAGCATTGGCGAGACACGGTAGCCGGCCGTCCGCTGCATCAACGCCAAAACCTGAGGCGGCGACAAGAAAGAATCTCGCTTGACAACCACCATCTGACCGGCCCCGACCTGTCGGATCATCATTTCAGAAGCAACCGTATCAAGCACGGGCTCTGTCGCTTGCTCTCCCAAACGAACCCCCGCGGCGATTGTTTGGTTTGGCAGGAAGTTCCGCAATGACTCGCGTAACCGCAAATCAGCTGAGGTATCTGGCAGATTACTAAAATTTACCAACTGAAAAACGGCTGAAAATTCATCTGAATCAAGGACAACAAGCGTACCACCTTGCAGCACCCAGGCCCGTACCGCTGCAAAAACGGATTCCAACCGCTGCACTTGCTTGAGCGTCGTCAACGTCATCGCCATTACATCAAAACGTTGATAATTGCGCCAGTCGACTGCCAATTCATCCGGCGTCAGACGCGGCCCAGCCGAACCTAAAAACAAGGCATCAGAAACCGATGACTCCACTTCCGTGGGATCACGAACCAGGAGAAAGTTGGTTTCAAATTCGGAAGGTACCAGCGATGAAAACAATGCCCCGCCCCGAAATAGACCGGAAAACTGTCCCGTATAGCCGGGCAAGACCTCACCGTTCTCCAACACAGACACGCTCAACGCACGCCCGATGGACCACTTGGGCAGATACCGTACCAAGCTGGCCTGCCGCATTCCTTGCGAAAGCACTACCGGCACATCAACCACGATTCCATTGCGAGGCGGCAACTGTCCACCGGGAACCGTCTCGAAACGAAAAATCAAATTGCGGTCCGCAGTCACTGTTCCTTGTGATTGAATCGAAATCGACACGGGCACATACATCACCGAAGATTCGGCCGCCAACTCAACCGTCGTTCGGAATCCGAAAACAGCTTTGCCCGCGGGTGGCATCGCCAATGGATCAACCGTTGGCCCAAACATACGTTGCGCAGTAGCCGTTGGAGCGGAAAAGACCGCCCCGAGAAAATAGACACTCACGGCTAAAAAGATGCGGAGATTCCATTTCAAACACATCATCATTCCTTCGATTCTCGCGGAGGAAGAATTTGTGGTGGCAACTGATCGGCAGCGAATGGACTGCCATCATGTGCTTCGGATGGCGGAGCGTACCAGATCAACGACACCCCACGGACGAGAAAAAAGAGCAGGCTGAACAACAGAAAAATAATCGCGAGGTAAGCAAGTGCCACCATCACCGAGAAGGCAACAGCGCTTCCCTGACCAGCCACGCGCGCAACCGCAGCGATCACAGCAGCCAACAACGTCAGCACAAACAACCACCGCGATGAAATCCGCGGTAACAACCGACTCGGAAGCACCGGCTCAACCGACGGTGTTTTCGTCATCATGGATAAGCACAACAAATGAAAAGGAACATGCACCAACAACCCTCCGTTCCTAGAAAGTGAAACAGCGGATCCATGGGTGCACCCGAAAGGGCCATAAAATGCCATGGCCACACAGATCAATCCAGTCCGAAGTATAACGTAGCGATGAAGCAGATGAACAAGGGCAGACCGCGGGGAGTCTCATGCCTCGCCCGAATGACTCAGCAGGCATGATTGCCAGTGACGGTGAATCCCAACCTTTCCAGCCTAAATACCAGCAGCCCCGGGTGCAGCATCTGTGACATGGCCCGTCAGAATACTATGTGGCCTCGAAAGCTAGCCGCTTAGCAAACTCACCGGCTGGACGTTTAATCAAAGGCAAAAGCCCCCAATGCGACCGGCGTTAAGTCGCCACGCAGCATTCGCGCCACCCGAATCCGCCAAACTTGATGGAGCAGGAATGCTACGCCGTCGGAAGCATTGGCAATGCTTCCCACGGGTAATGTTCAAAATTCGCCGTCAAATTCAGGTCGCCTTTTGACCCGATCGTCAGGCCAGAACGAGTCGGCGTGAACTTAATCTTACAAATCGCGGAGTTAGTATCGCAACGCTCAAGCTAATAAATGATCAGGCCAAACGATCTTTTGGCACATCACTTCAGAAGATGATGAATCTCGAAGACGCGACAGCAAACACCTTGCGAAACCTAATTCAAAGAGCATCATCGACACCATTTTCAGATTATGATCCGCAACAGGGTGATCAATTAAAGCAGACAAACTCGCTGCCATTCGCGTTGCTTACCAGCATCAAGTTTGATCGCCCCACCTCGCCAGCGTGCTTCGGTCATGCATCCGAAGCTGGCGACTCCGTAAAATCTTCCTGTCCCATCCAAGACGACGCTGCAGAAGCGTAGCAAACAACTCGAACTCGAATTACGGTTGGCCACTGCAATGCAGAGCATGAATCAGTTGCACCTCGTTGTCCATATCACCTGACCGGGTGACGAATCAGCAACGAACCGGCAGCAACCCCTCCATGGGTGACGCGTAGCCAACTCCAACCAGCCTCAAAGACAAAAGCGTTTACCGGCCTTATCACCGTCCACCCAAAAAGTTTGTGTTCTCGCTCCTCGCAAGTAAGTTTGTCGCAATCAACTTGCCGGCACCCAGCAGGCTTGATTCACTGGCAGGCTTGATTTAGGCGCTGCCCTCACGGATCAAACTCCATCTTTTCTTTGCATCGCTGCTATACTCGTAGCTATGAGTGACTCGCCAACGCCCTCGATAGCTTCGCTGAACGCCTGCTCTGATTTCCCGGATAATGAACCGGGGGATCCGACCGTGGACCTTCACTTACTCAGCCTCCAATCGATTGCTGGTTTTTCAGTAATCCGACCTCTGGGGCAGGGTGGTAGTTCCAACGTTTTTCTCTGTGAGCAGTTGTCGCCAAGTCGCCGAATGGCATTGAAATTACTGAAGCTGTCACAATGCGACGCTCACATTCAACAGCGGTTCCAAATGGAAGCCGATCTGCTGGCCACCCTTGAACACCCCGGTATCGCACGAATTTTCGAAACAGGCATTGCGGACATTGGCTATGGTCGCCAGCCCTACTACACAATGGAGTACGTCGATGGCGAGCGGCTAGATCGGTTTATCGAATCACATTCGCGTGAACAACTGCCTATTGAAAAGCGAATTTCCATGTTCTTGGATATCGCTGATGCGGTAAGCTGCGCACACAAAAACGACATCGTGCATCGCGATCTTAAACCAAACAATGTCTTGGTCACCCGATCACACAACATCAAGGTAATTGACTTCGGCCTAGCACGGTTGATTGATCCAAATAAGACAGCCGCTGAAATGACTCGCACCGGGCACATGATCGGCACTCCGATGTACATGAGTCCCGAACAGTTCAAATCGGATCGTTACCGAACCGACCATCGCAGCGATATATACAGCTTGGGCCTGATCCTCTACGAGATGCTCTGTGGGCAGAAGCCTTATGACATCGGTAACAAGGCATTGATCGACATCGCGAATATCGTGACACAACACTCGCCCATTCCCCTTGGGAAAGTGGATCACGATTTGAAGGGTGATTTGGAAACCATTATTGGAAAAACGCTTGAAAAACGGCCAGAGGACAGATACCAATCCGTTGAGGAGATGACACAAGATCTTCGACTATTTAAGTCCGGCCGACCGATTAATGCTAAGCGACCGACGATACTATTTACCTGCGCCAGATGGTATCGGGATCATTT
>JAYZAR010000224.1:0-9525 GCA_036339635.1 Planctomycetota bacterium
TGGAGATGGTGAAGCTGATCAATACGAGTGCTTCAACAATGACAATTCGACCACGCCAGGTTCGCACGACTATGTCACCTGCCTGGAAACCGACCCTCAGGGAAACTTTCACTATATCCACGCTCGCACCGGTGTCATGAAAGTCAGTCCGGATGGCAAACGCAGCGAAGTGGTGGCCGACGGTTTCCGGAATCCAAATGGCCTGGGAGTTAGTCCAGAGGGAATAATTACCGCGGCCCCACAGCAAGGCCAGTGGACACCGCAGTCCAGCTTGATTGTCGTTCGCAAGGGCGGGTATTACGGGTACGGTGGCCCGAGAATCAATGATCAACGGCCAACAGGCTGGGATTTGCCCATGTGCTTTATTCCACACTCGATGGACAACAGTGGTGGTGGGCAAGTGTGGGTCCAGAGCAATCGCTGGGGGCCGCTTTCTGGTCGCATGCTGCACCTGTCCTATGGTCAATGCCGGATTTTATTGGCTGTCGAAGAAGAATCACCGCAGCAAGGTGTTTTCCAGGGTGGCACAATCGACTTTCCCACCCTGCCCGGTGATTTTGAGTCGGGGATCATGCGAGGTAGGTTTAACCCCGCGGACGGGCAGCTTTATGTGAGTGGACTGCGGGGCTGGCAGACCCGAGCCATTCGTGATGGCTGCTTCCAACGGGTGCGTTACACCGGCGGCCCCGTTCATTTACCCGCCGACGTAAAAACTTATCGCAACGGAATACAACTTCGCTTTACCGAACCCCTTGATCCGACAACGGCGACGGATCCAAACAACTACTTCGTTTCCCAATGGAACTACTTATGGTCAGCGGAGTATGGATCGCCAGAGTTTTCCGTCGAACGCCCGCAAGAGCAGGGCCGCGATGAGGTGCCGGTCGTCTCCGCCACGTTGCTGGCCGATGGGCACTCTGTTTTTCTGGAAATGCCTGACCGTCACCCGGTCAACCAATTGACGATTGATTACTCCCTGCAATCCGAACGGGGCGACGCCTTTCGTGGAAAGTATGCCCATACGATCAATCTGAATCCAAGCGAAGCGTTTGCTGACTCCGCAATTGTCCGACGTCGTCCAGAGCCACTCGTCAGCGAGGTTATCCTCGCCCGCCTGCAACCAGGATTGTTGGCGAGGCTGACATCAATCGACTCTGGCGAAAGTGATTTCCGAGTCCTGCGTTTGGCCGCTACCCGCGATCATGTTGAATCTTCACCAAGTGTATTTCTGCCGGCAGGCCCCTTCGAATCTGAAATCAAAGGCACGATCAAAATCCCGCTCAGCGGGAGCTACGAGTTTCGGCTGGAAGGGACCGGTGAGATCGAGTTGAACATTGGAGGTGAATCCATTTCCAATTCAACGAAGCGAACACAAGGCTCTGACGCGATCCGTTTGCAAAAGGGGCACAACCCGGTCAACGTTCACTATCGCAGCCCAAAGCAAGGAATCGCGGAATGGAAACTATGGTGGAAGGGACACGATTTTGATTGGGAGCCTGTCCCACCGGATGCTTTGTTCTATGACTCAGGCACTGAAGAACAACAGTCGGCTGCCAAACGGAGACTCGGGCGTCAATTAGTGGCGACCCACCATTGCGTGCAGTGCCATCGCACCGAACTTGGATCCTCGCCAATGTTCGAGACGACATTGACTGCTCCTGACCTGGCCGAACTAGCGACTCGTTTGAATCCGGAATGGATTGAGCAATGGTTGATTGATCCAGCTAGCCTGCACCCGCATCCTGCCATGCCGGCGTTACTTCCAAAGAACGCGTCTGAACATGCCGCGAACATCGCCGCCTTTTTGACCGCAGGAAACCCTGCTGCAATATCGTCTGACACGCCACCTTCGGATAGCTTGGTGAAAAATGGTGAGGCAATATTCGAATCATTCGGGTGCATCACCTGCCACCACTTTGACCAAAGAGAATCATCATCCCGCAACGATCGCTTATCCTTGCATTTCGCAGCGGCAAAATACCGTGACGGCGCCATCGCCAAGTTCTTGTTGAACCCAACTCAGTTCCATACTTCTTCCCGCATGCCCAACTTCGCACTTAGTGTTGAGCAAGCGACGGCCTTAGCCGCCTACATCCGCACCGCATCCCGGGGCAGGCTCACACCAAGTGGACGCACCGGTAATCTCGCTGCGGGAATCACCGCTTTCGCAACTTTTGGCTGCCAACATTGCCATGCGATCGGTAGCGGTTCTCCGATCCTATCGGCCAAACGTCCCTGGCGATTGGACGCCTTGGAGGACGGTTGCTTGGCCGACCCGGCCAGTACGTCGGACAAGGTACCTAATCGCGATCAAACCGATCTTGATCAGCCAGCGAATCCAACACCAAGATTTACTTGGTCGGAAACAGAACGGAGTGCAGTAAGAGACTTTGTCTCGACTTCCCTTGAATCGTTGAAAACCACACATCCGGTGGAAACTTCCCAGCGTTTGGTCGAAACCTTACGCTGCGCGGCCTGCCATGATCGTGACGGCGTTCGATCGCAGCGACCGCTCATCATGGCCGAGGAAGGGAGCGGTCGCTTACCGGAAGTGATCCCGTCACTAACTTTGCTGGGAGAGAAGTTCCACGCAGATTGGAATCGAAGACTTTTCAGTGGCACGTTGGAGCAAAAACCGCGTCCATGGCTGACCGCCCGCATGCCAGCCTTTCCAGCCTATGCCAAAGCGTTGGCAACCGGGTTAGCATTTGAACATGCAATCGATCCACAGTCACCTATCGATCACTCGTTTGACCCGAAACTGGCCGCCATTGGTGAACAACTGACCTTGGAAACCGGATTGGATTGCCGCCAATGTCACGCGATTGGCGATTTGCAACCGAGAGGCGATCAGAAAACACAGATCGCCTTGGGCATCAACTTTCACATGATTCGTGACCGAATCCGACGCCCCGCCTACCATCGCTTCATGCTGGATCCACCCAGATACGACATCAACACCAAAATGATCAAACTGTCTGAGAACGGAATCACCACCAAATTGAAATCATTCTACGATCAGGATGCCAAGAAACAATTTGAAGCAGTGTGGCATTACATGCAGAGTCTCGCAAATTAAGTGGCATCGGTAGGCATTGGTTCATGGGTCGCCCGAACGCGAACCTGTGGTGTCTGACGCAAGCCCTATGTTGACTCAGGCATTTCGGATCCCGAGTCGCCCGAACCTGATCACAACCCGCGCAAATCCTCACAGCTTTACGTTGCTGACAAAAAGCAACCTAACTGTGCGTGCCAGATCGCAATCGCGCGCAGACTACAATTGCGCGTTCGCCCATGCGGATGCCTTTGACCCAAATCAAACTCCCCAAATCAAACCTTCCAAATCAAACTCCCCGCGTGAATCGCCGCTTGCGAGTATTGACATGTTCCATGATCTGTCCATCGACCACCAGCCAAGCTTTATCACCAGGGCCTGGATGAATGCGATGCGTTCCGGTGAAGTCGCCGATCGCAGGCAACATCAATCTTTTCTTTGAGAACCAGAAACAGGGGAGCTTGCCGGTTCTATCGATGACGGTCTCGACGCGGATCGCAGGGTGTAAATGGCCGCAAAGCATCAAGTCAAACTGTGGTGGGACTTTGACCGGATGGTGCATTAGTAAGATGTCATCAATCGTGAACTGCGACACAATTTCAATCGGCCATGCCGAGGGCAATTGCCCCAGATGGGCATCGTGATTGCCCCGCACCAGCAACATTTCAACGCGTGGGTGGCGTTTAAAAAAGGCTTCCAACGATGCACAAACATCGGGCGACAGGGAAGAACGAGCATGAAACATGTCACCAAGAATGATGAACCTAGTGGCGTCGGTTTCCTGCAACATTTTCGTGACGGCACCCAAAGTCGCGGTCGTTGCCCCCGCTGGGATGGGAATCTGGTGACGGCGAAAAGTTGCTTCCTTGCCAAGGTGCGCATCAGCAACCAGCAGCGTCTTTGCAGCCGGTACCCACACGCCGCGTCCACCCAACAACTCAAGGGAAGCGCCACCTAATTCGATAGGCAGTCGCTCTGTCATACTGATCGCACCGTCATCCTTCACGTCTCTCCAGCCGCTTTTTCAAGGTCACGCTGCATGCGGGCAATACGATCGGCAAGCGTTTCACTACTGATCCGTGCCCGAAGCTTATCGACTAGCAGCGGAAATGCTAACGGGGTAACTTTCGGCGGGTCGGTGATCACGATCCGACTGCGACCAATTCGCTCAAGTGCATCAAACATTCGCGACGCTTCTAGTTGGTGTTGCAAGACTTCGCGTCGGCTCTGGTCCAGCAACAAATTCCCTGGATCATACTGGTTAAAAACGTCAAACAGCAAATTACTGCTGGCTTGCAAGTGGCTCGACTTCTTTTGCTGCCCCGGAAATCCCTGCTGTATCAAACCTGCGACCCTCGCGATTTGTCGGAACTGCCGCTTTGCCATCTCGGTCGCATTCATGCTGCTCAAGATATCGCCAGTTAGCTCGTCAGTGGCAAAAACCCCGTTTTCGATTGCCGCATCGATTTCGATGATTGAGGGCGATTGCAGCACCAGCCCGTAATCATTACAGGCCATCGAAAATGTGGCTTTTTGATATTGGGACATTCGATAGGCCATCAAGGCAGACAGGCCCTCATGAACCAAACGGCCTTCAAAGGGAAATACAAACAGTTGATAACCACCGCGAACTTTGATTCTTTCGATCAGCAGCTCGTCCCGTTTTGGAAGCTTGCTCCATCTCTGCTGGATTTGCATCAAACCGCTGAGTGCCTTCATTTCACGGCCAACCAGTTGCCCAACAGCCGCTTCTTCCATTTTTCCTCTCAATGCATCGCTCAACTCGCTGGAGAGTGGCATTCGTCCACCCATCCATCGTGGCACCGTGTCGGGCTGCCCCGTTGCACGACGCACATAGGCAGCATTGTCTTTCACTCGCACCATTTCGACCAATCGACCGGCAAATAAGAATTTTTCACCTGGCGATAATCGGGAAATAAAATTTTCTTCCGCTGTGCCGAGGGTTGCGCCCTTCATGTATTTCACCTGCATCGAGGCGTCGGAAACGATCGTGCCGATGTTCATTCGATGCTGACGAGTCACCCGTCGCTGGGTGACCGCGTAACGGCCATCGATCATCTCCACCCGCCTAAACTCGGGGTAGGCCTGCAGACTACTGCCACCGCGGCAGACGAAATCGATGACCCAATTCCATTCCGCGTCGGTAAGCGACTGATAGGCCTCCGTCGAGCGGACCTCTGCGAGCATATCGGCCGATTCGAAACCACCACCGATTGCGATTGTGACCAAGTGTTGGGCCAGGACATCAAGCGGTTTTTTGATCGGCTCGCGAGCTTCCAACTTGCGTTGGCGAATCGCGTCTTGGGCGGCCGCTAACTCGACCAACTCAATTGCATTGGTGGGAACAAAAACAAGCCGACTCGCAACGCCTGGTTGGTGCCCACTGCGGCCGGCACGCTGCAGCAACCTAGCTGCTCCCTTCGGGCTACCGACCTGCACCACCAAATCGACTGCAGTGAAATCGACACCCAAATCCAAGCTGCTGGTACAGACCACTGCTCGCAAGGTTCCAGCTCTTAATCCATCCTCGACCCAACGTCGAACCGAAGCATCGAGGGAGCCGTGGTGAACCGCGATCTCCCCTGCCCAATCGGGGCGGTGCTTCAACAGATGCTGGTACCAGATCTCGGTTTGTGAACGTGTGTTGGCGAACACCAGGGTGCTAGCCGACTGCTCCAACAGTCGGGCAACTTGCGGCACCATTTTGGTGCCAATATGCCCCGACCAAGGAAACCGATCGATCTTACTTGGGATGACCGATTCGATTTTCATTCGTTTCTCTTTCGATCCTTCGATAATTCGGGAACGGCCTGGCGGTGCTTGAGCGCCCAGGAGTGATTCCTGTGCCTGTTGCAAATTGCCAAGGGTCGCCGACAAGCCCCATGTCCGCAGGTTCGGACTTAAGCGTCTTAAGCGTGCAAGTGCTAACTCGATTTGCACACCTCGCTTGGTCCCCAGCAGCTCATGCCATTCGTCAACAATGATCCCTTCTAAACCTGTAAACTGGTCGAGCATCTTTTCATGCGTGAGCATCAAAGACAGGCTCTCTGGGGTTGTAATTAACGCCGTCGGCAAGCGTTTACGTTGGCGTGCTTTGACACTTGCTTTGCTGTCCCCGGTACGTGACTCAAGTCGCCATGGCAGGCCGAGCGCGTCGAGCGGAGCGCGCAGCGATTGCTCGGTATCGCCCGCCAGGGCTCTGAGCGGTGTAATCCAGAGCACACGTAGTGGGGGCGGTCGCTTTGGATTCCACTGCGTTGGATCGCGGTTTTTTTCCAGGAAGCTCAGCAGCGGCCCCATCCAAGCCGCCAAAGTCTTGCCGGTCCCGGTGGCAGAATGCACCAAACCACTCTGCCCGGCGCGGTAGGCACGCCATACACTTCGCTGGAATCGAAAGGGTCGAAATCCAATCGTGTCGAAATATCGCTCAAGCGATTGGTTCGGCGTCGAGGGTTGTGGTGATTTGAGCATCCAACAGCAATCGCTCTCAGTCTGGCATCATTTCCATCAAATCGGCAAGCGAATTGGCATCGTTCGGCTGTTTGTCATGTCGCCAGCGAACGATCCTCGGAAACCGAGTCGCTACCCCGCTCTTGTGCCGACTGCTCCGCTGCAGCCCTTCAAATGCCACTTCCATAACCAGTTCCGGTGTCACACTGCGAACTGGCCCAAATGAATCGTTTGTATTTTGACGAATGAATCGATCAACCTTGCGAATTTCGGCATCGGTCAGACCACTGTATGCCTTCGCAAAGGGAACCAGCGCCCCATCCTGCCAGAGAGCAAACGTGTAATCACTAAACAAGCTGGCGCGACGACCGTGGCCTTTCTGCGCATAAATCAGCACCGCATCAATTGTGAATGGATCAATCTTCCACTTCCACCACGTCCCTCTAACTCGTCCGACGTCGTAGGCCGCATCCTTGCGTTTCAACATCAAACCTTCGGCGCGATGTTCCCGGCTCGTCGCACGCGTCTCGGCAAAATCGTCCCAGCTTGATTGGTTGATCAGTTCGGTTGTGCGTAGATGTGGATGGTTGACCTGTTGAACGATCTTTTCAAGTTGGACTCGACGGTCGGCGAGCGGTTGATCCCGCATATCGCAGCCGTCGCGCTCCAGCAAGTCGAACGCATGAAACACCACTGGGACTTCGGCGAGCAGTTTCTTGCCGACCTTTTTGCGACCGATTCTGCGTTGCAGTTGCGCGAAGGGCAAGACTTCTCCTCCGGCGGTCGCAGCCAAGATCTCGCCATCCAAGACGACACCGTTGGGTAACTGCGCCGCCGCGAATTCGATTTCTGGCCAGCGGTTTTCCATCAACTCCTCACCGCGAGACCAAATGTAAGTGCTGTCCTCTCTACGAATCACTTGTCCCCGAATACCATCCCATTTCCATTCGACCAGATACTGATCAACCTTCCCTAACGAGGCAGGCCCTTCCTCGGGATCGAGAGGGTGCGCGAGACAGAACGGATAGGGCTGGCTCGGCAACGTCGCGTCGACGGAATCATCGATGACACGTTGAAAGAATTCAGCCGTGGGTTCCCATTCACCCATCAAGCGGTGAGCCACGACTTCGGTCGGAATTCCAGAATGAGATGCAATGGCTCGTGTAAGTAATCGCTTGCTGACTCCAATCCGGAAAGCCCCGGTAATCAGTTTCATCGTGACCAAACGCATCGCTGGCGTCGAATGCCGCCAAATCTCAATGACCGCTCGACGCTGATCCGGTTCATCCATCTTTCCAAGCGGTTGCATGCGCTCCGTGACCCACCTCGCGAGCGGAGCATCGTCACAAACTTCTCCCGGCGGGACCACCAGCGAGATTGTCTCAGCGAGATCACCGACCGATTGGTAGGATTCGTCAAATAACCAATCGGGGATGCCGGCTTCTTCTGCAGCCCACTTTCGTAAGAGCTTGGTGGGAACGAGTCGCCGCAGTTTGCTTCCGGACAAAAAATAAGTCGCCCAAGCTGCATCGTCCGGTTCCGCGTTGGCAAAATAATTCACCATCGCAGATACCTTCTCATTGGTTTTGGTTGTTGAATCGAGCTCTCCATAGAGATTGGCAAAGCGAATCATGTCTCTACCTCGCCTTGTACCGATTCATCCTCGTCACCCTCACGTCGTAACTGGCCCTCAAGTACCTTCGCGTCCCGCCCCTGCTCATTCAGGTACCTCGCGACGACAGCCGCTGAACCGTGAGTCACCCAAACGGTTTCCGGATCACACAGCTCGACTGCTTTGAGCAGCGATCCCCAATCAACATGGTCGCTTAGAACGAAGCCTCGATCGACGCTCCTGCGACGTCGATTCCCACGAATCGCCATCCAGCCACTCGCCATCGCGGTACTGACACGACCAAATTTTCGCATCCATGGGGTTCCATGTGCGCTGGGGACCGCGACGACCATAGCGCCTTTCCAGTTGGGTTTACCATCCACACTGCCGACGTGAGTCGTTTTGGGAAGAGCCACACCGCTGCGTCGATAGGCATCATTGGCCTTTTCGACGGCACCGTGGGTGAAGATGGGTCCGATTGAGGGGTCCAGCCCTGCCAATAAATGTTGGCTTTTGCCCACCGCGTATCCGTAAAGCACGCAGCACTTTCCCGCTTCCTGGCTATCACGCCACCATTGATTGATTGCCGCAAATGTTGTCGCGCTCGGTTCCCATCGGTAAACCGGCAATCCAAACGTAGACTCAGTAATCAGCAGATCACACTCAACGGGTTCCCAGGTTTCACACGTTGGATCGTCCCCAAGTTTGTAATCACCGGTCACAACGGCGACACGACCTCGGTGCTCAATGCGAATTTGCGACGAACCAAGGATGTGACCCGCGGGGTGGAAACTGATTTTCACTTCGCCGACGGTTACTTTGTCACCATAGCCGAGGAAATCAAAGGTGGCATCCGCATTCATTCGTAACCGCAACAACTGCTCGCTTGGTTTGGCGGCCAAGTAACGGCGGCAACCCCACCGCGCGTGGTCACTGTGCGCGTGACTGACCACCGCCCGGTGGACCGGGCGAGAGGGGTCAACAAAGAAATCACCCGCAGGGCAATACAAGCCATGCTGAGTCGGTCGTAGTAGCTCGTCCACTAGAAGCTCACACTCATCGAAATAGCAGTTCTGCAGAATTCTACCGAGCGTTCAACCGCGGTCAGTCCGCACCGACCAAATCGACATTCAAAAATAAAAGCGAGGCTAAGAGCGAGGGATTTGGGATTCTGCCCAAATTAACCTTTGATGTGCTGATTCTCTTGGTGGGCTAATGATCGTGGGCGTGTTCAGCGTCGTGACTATGATCCCTGCGGTCGCTGCTGTGATCGACGTGTTGCCTGGCAGTGTGCGGCTCGTGTTCATGAACGTCATGGCTATGGCCGGGCAGGTTCTCGATTCCGAACGCCAATATTACACCGAGCAACAATGCTGTCGTCAATTTC
>JAYZAR010000225.1:0-18858 GCA_036339635.1 Planctomycetota bacterium
ATTATAACGTCCCGGCAACCCCTCTTCAGAACGGGCCTTGCTAGGTTTCACCCAAGATCCGTGCTGTGGGAATTTGAATCCGTAAAAAAACGACGAACCGGCGTACCTGCAATCCAACCGGCTCTCACGCTCACCGCTCGCCGTTTTTTATTACCACGCAGCAGGTATCTCGAGCGATAGCTCTGGATTGACGCTCCCGCCACGCATAAAGGTAATATTCCCCTTACATAAGGTGTATCGAGCCAAACACCAAAACGCCAGCAGTGCCATCATGCTGCCACTGCATCGCTCGCCCGGGCGGTTGAAAACGTACAATCGAGCTGATCACGATTCTTTCGAAACCAGGAAGCAACCAGCCCGAGTGTGTGAGGATAGATCCCATGCCCGCGACTCAACTGGCTGGACGTCACTGCTGACCAGTGATCCAACTTCTCACGTAATTGCTGAAATTCTTTTGAATTCCTTGGGGCAGCAACC
The DNA here is from genome assembly GCA_036339635.1 of Planctomycetota bacterium. GTDB lineage: Bacteria > Planctomycetota > Planctomycetia > Pirellulales > Pirellulaceae > Rubripirellula. The sequence continues at coordinate 478 of JAYZAR010000225.1, forward strand.
ACGTCGGCAATCTCACCACTGTGAATCAGATACCAATTACCGCAGCCATCAAAACCTGGCACGGCATAGATGAAGGTGTACTTTCGACGAGCACTGGCCAACATGCGCAATTTACGGTCAACGTATTCCAGCGACTTCAAAGTATGGTGAGCGCGGCCAGCTAATTCATACTGTCGATTTTTGATCGCCAACTGCATTCGCTCGCGAGTGAGCACAAGTGGTTCATGGTTGAATCCGTCCAAAAAACTTTCGGCTGCCCTTACCTTTTGATCGTACTGCTCACGCGTGCACCCTGCCGCACAAGGCCCCAGGCAAGTGCCAACTTCCATCCGCAAACATCCTGGACGATGTTCCATATCGAACAAGGAAAGCTGCTCCGCGAATTGAAAGACTTGCTTTTGATTGCAGTCGCGAAGTTGAAAAACTTTGTTGAGCGCGTCGACTGCCTGGCTCATTCGGCCAGCGCCGTAAAAAGGTCCTTCCACACCAACGCAATCTGGCGGAGGCGTCGCTGAGAGGAAAAAATTCGCCGGCGTTCGCCCCAGGCAAAGGTACATCGGTCGTTGCCGTTGGGGGACACCCTGCACATTCCACCGTGGAACAAAGGTTCGAGTTAGGTTTTGTTCGCGGACCAATGCGGCGAATTCATGGGGTTGGGTTTCCCATTGGATCGCGCGAGCGTTTTCAATGATTCGCCCGCCCTTCTCTGTCGAGTTGGATTCGGCGAAGTAGCTCAACACGCGTGATCGAAGCGATTTACTTTGTCCGACATAAATCAGCCGACCGGAGCGGTCCAACATCCCATAAACACCAGGAAGGCGAGGGCAAGCTTGTAGAACGCGTTGTCGCAATTGTTCGGTGCTAGTCGCTCCGACGGCATCCAATGGTCGCGGTGGGTGAGGATTCAAAGGATCAGGGCCAAACCCGATCGGTGTTGAGGGATTCCATTTCACGTCCATGCTTTCGCAACTCACTCCAGAGACTCCATTTCCTTTCTCACATTATGGCCGCACACCGAGACGGTCAGCAAGTCAAACCAACCAATTGTGATGACCTTGCCGATCGAAGAATGCCCTCCCGAGTCTGGAAAAGAATCTTGGGGGTCGGGAGCGTCTCGGCGAATCTCCTCCCGATTGGTGCTTTCTGCCAGCGAAATAGAGTGAAAGCCACGCTGCTAGGCAACGCGGACGAATTTGTTTCGCAGACTCATACGCGTCCAGAAGGCTGACAATCACCGCTCATTTTCACGCAGCGGATCTGGCTAGGGCACGACCTGATCGACTTTGGCGGCAAGAATAAAGTCGTTTTCACTCAAGCCACCGATAGCATGGGTGGTCAGCTCGATGCGAACGTTTCGGTATCCGGTGAGATGCAGATCAGGATGATGTTGCTCAGATTCGGCAATTTCCGCCACCCGGTTGAGTAACTCCATTGCATCCACGAAATGCTTGCAATTGATTTTTCGATAAATTGCCTTGCCTTCACCATCGAGATTCCACAGCGGAGTCGACTTCAGGTAATCAACTGCATGGTCGGGCGGAATCACAGGAACTCCACCTTCACATGGAAGACATTTTTTTGATGTCAAATCGTTGACGCTGGGGATCGCCATGATGAAATCTCGTCACGAATTAAATTACCGACCAATTTGTCTCGCCAAATCTCTCGCACCATAAATCGATTTCAGCGTCTCCAGGATACCGACGCCAGAAACACTGACGGCACGCGACTGCTGCTCGCTATAAAGGTAATCAGCGGTCAGGCTTTGAATGTTCCCATCGAAGATTAATCCAACCAATTCGCCATCCCGGTTCACAACGGGTGAACCGCTGTTGCCACCAATGATGTCTGCCGTGCAAACAAAATTGAGTTGGGTATCGAGATCAACGCGATTCTTGCCATCCATCCAGGATGCTGGCAAATCAAAGTCCTGCTGTCCCTTGTGTTCATCTGCATGTTGATAAGCACCACCAATACTGGTGGTCGGCGGAATTTGCTTACCGTCTTCGGTGTAACCTTTGACAGTCCCGAACGCTAACCGAAGCGTGAAGGTCGCGTCGGGATACCCACCCGTCCCTTGGATCGCTGTCACCGCCTGCGCGATCTTTGCGTACGCCTGTCGCTCTCGTTCCTGCAGTTGCTCGCTATCGGCTCGAATTTGACGATACTCTGCCTCGACGGCCCGAGCCAATTGGATCATCGGATCACTGCTTTGCTCCACCGCTTCCAGTCCACCGTCAATGAGTTTTTTTCGCTCGTCAACATCAATCAACTTGCTATCGAGAACCAGCTCAGCGGCCCGGTCGCGGGGACTCTTTCCGTTCAGAATTTTTTCTACCAGCGGATCTTCCGCCCCGCGATGCTCGATCAGTCGGGCAATTTCATCCGCCAATTTAACCTGTTCGAGGTCTTGGTAGATCGGTGCCGGACTGAGGAGTTCTTGCAGCAACGATTCTCGTGAAGACTCGGTGTAGCCGCGTAATCGCTGTTCATTTGGTTTTTGATCCTCCGCTGTTAACAAGACGATTTGCAGCGCAAGGTCGAACAGGGAACTACGGAAGCTAACGGAGTTTCCGAGGCGATCACGATTTTCTGATTGAATGGTGGCAACATCGTCCCACGCGGTCGCCAAATCACGCAGCTTTGGATCTGCTTTGACCTGCTCTAAGAGTGCTGTCTCGGCAGCCTGCTTATCGACGAACGTTTGTGGATTCTGAAGTCCGGCCAGCATTCCCGTGTAGGCTTTGCGAGCGTTTTGGATGCCGAACAACTCATCCCGTGCGCGGCGTGTTGCCTCCTTTCCATTTAGGCTGTACTGCTGCATCAGCACTTCCTTTCGCCTCAGATAATCCAGCAGATATGGCAAACGATCGTCTCGCAAATACTTGAGCGCATCGACGGTAAAGATACGCTGTGTCCGACCGGGATTGCCACTGACGAAAACGAGTTCGCCTTCAGTCAGCGGATCACGATTCCAACGCAGGAAATGTTCCAATTCAGCCGGCTTCCCGTCCTCGTAAACCCGCATGATCGTCGCATCCAAGTTGTAACGCGGGTACTCAAAGTTGTCGGCATCACCGCCAAAAAATGCGGCCGCGGTTTCCGGAGCCCAAACCAATCGAACATCGGTGTATTTCTTGTACCGGTACAGGTGGTAAAGCGCGCCGCCAAACAAGGTGACCACATCACTTCGCAAACCCGTTTTCTCGAGCGACTCCTGCTCAATCGTTGAGATAATAGCTCGACGCTGCTTAGCGGCTTCTTCTGGATTGGCGCTATCGGCGACAGCGGCATTCACCCTTTCGGTCACATCTTCAATCGCGACCAGTTGGTTCAATTCTAAATCGGGAGCCTTGATTTCCTGATCCAAAGTCTCGGCTAAGTAACCTGCCTCTATCAAGTTTCGTTCGGGACTGCTTAGTTTCTGCAGCGTGTCGCTGGCAACGTGGTGGTTGGTCAGGACCAAACCGTCACTGGAAATAAATGAGCCCGAACCGCCGCTATTGAAACGGACCGAACTAAGACGCAAATCGTCCGCCCATTTTTCCGATGGCTCAAACTCATGACGCTCCTTGAGCAATTCGAGGGGCAAGTCGTTGAACAGGTACATTCCCTCGTCACCCGATACTTTGGGCAGCGAGCAGGCGAGCGCAGAAAAAGCAAACACAATAGCGACCAGTGAGTATCTCATAAGCCAGAAATCGAATCTCGTATTTATAGCAAAGAAAAGCCGCCGCAAACAATCGAGGCGGCTATTGAAGGCCATGTGTGCATATTTGGACACACCCTTGGCAACTTGGAGTGGAAATATGGGGACAGGCATTGTCTGGTGGAAATATGGGGACAGGCATTGTCTTGGTTGGGGACAGGCAGTGTCTTCCCGAAATGGAAACCTGCTGAGATCACGCATGCTCCCGGCGACGGCAATCCCAAGCACCACACTATTATGGGAGACTCACGGGAACTTAAAAAGCCAGGGAGCATCAGAAAGCGGGCTGGGCGGATGCTGATCCTGCTGAATCGGCTCGCCCCCGGAGAACGGCTCACTTCATCTAGAGGCCGTCCTGCCGGAGGCCCTCCCACCAGAGGTATTGCAACCAGAGGCACTGAGCCCAAAACTCCACAGTCACGAAAACCGGCACGGGGTCTCTCCACGCCCGTCCCTGTCTCCATGCCGCCCGGCTTGACTTTCTCGAGCATTCGAAGGTGGATAAAGGGTTTGAACCCAACGAATCCCGCAGTGATCAGGATGGATTCCGCGGGTCAGCAGGGCCCCGGCATCGATCCCCCAACAAGCGAGATTATCGAATTTCGGCGAGCAGGATTCGGGGGCTGCGGCCGACAGGAGTGATCTGGATTTCTTCCCCCTGCTGCTAGTAGACTCCCGATTCATCCCGATGCGAAGGATCGCCGAAATGAACGAGCAGTTTGCACCCCGCATCCTGATTTCACGCATGAGCGCGATCGGGGATGCGATTTTGACTTTGCCGCTGGCCTGTGCCATCCGTGAACACTTTCCCCAAGCGTACCTAGGCTGGGTTGTCGAGCGAAAAGCGGCCCCGATGGTGCGAGATCATGTCGCATTAAACAGCGTCATCGAGCTGGAACGCGGCTGGTTCACCTCGCCCCGCGGCATTCGCGCTGCCCGCAAAAAGCTGCGTTCCCATCAATTCGATATCTCGATCGATTGCCAAGGTCTGACCAAAAGCTCCTTGGCCGGTTGGCTATCCGGTGCCAAGCAGCGAATCGGGTTTGCCGGTCGCCACGGTGGTGAACTCAGCCGATTTTTGAACAACGAATTGATCACTCCGGTATTTCAGCATCTGACCGATCGCACGCTAGAACTGCTGATCCCGCTCGAGATTCATTCTCCGAAGGTTCGCTGGAAGTTACCGATTGAAACAACAGCGCGTCACTGGGCATCACAGTGGCGAAATGAAGTGAAAGCCAACTCCTTAGCAATCCTTAATCCGGGTGCAACGTGGAATAGCAAACTATGGGATACCAGTCGGTTTGCATTAACGGCTCGATATCTGCGAGACACTTACCAATACACCAGCGTCGTCGTCTGGGGGTCGCCAAGCGAGCAAGCGATGGCGGAAGAAATCGTTGAATTGTCCGGCGGAGCAGCGTCGATAGCACCTCCAACGTCACTGCACCAATTGGCGGCGATGATCGAAGTTTCTGACTTATTCATCAGTGGTGATACCGGTCCACTTCATTTGGCCGTAGCGGTGGGAACAAGCACGATTGGTTTGTATGGTGCGACGCGTCCGGGAGATTCCGGTCCCTACGGCCAAATTGCGCTACAGCAAGCTTACGAGGCAGGCTCAAGACGTCACCGTCGGCGGGCCGACAATTCTGCGATGCGAAAAATCACAGTCGACCACGTTGCTCGAGCAATCGACCAACTAGAGCAAAAGCGAGCGCTAATTAAAGCAGCTTGATTTGATCGACAACTGAACCCTCCATCAGATCAAGCCGTCAGGTGAACAGTTTCCACCGAGCCTTTCTCGCCACGGCGATCAGATTTCGCTAGCGAAGAGCACGCCAGAGACATGGTACGAGTGCTGGTAACGCCCGCAGAACGCGATGCCAAACAGTGCGGTGACACTTATCGCGATGAGCGTCCGCAACCGATCTACGATTCACGAAACGCGTCCGAATCTGCATCGCTTGGCATTCGCCAGTCACCACGCGGCGATAGGCTGACTGATCCCACTTTCGGCCCATCTGGAACACAATTACGTTTGAATTGATTCGCAAAGAAGCGTTTCAGAAAGGTATCGAGTGTGCTTGCAATCGTGCTCGCGTCATAGCTCTGTTTGAACTTCGCAAAACTCGCGAGGTATAAGATCTTGTTTCGGCTAAAACCGTTGCGAATAAAGTGATACAGGAAAAAATCGTGTAACTCGTAGGCCCCAATGGCGGCCTCGGTGCTTTGCGCGATCGAGCCATCGCTCGCGGGTGGCATTAATTCTGGCGAGATGGGGGTGTCCGCGATACGATGGAGCAGCGTCGAGAGTTCACCGCCGAAATAATGGTCGGCTGCGTAACGAACAAGAAACCGCACCAACGTCTTCGGAATCGATGTGTTCACGTTGTACATCGACATATGATCAGCGTTGTAAGTCGACCATCCGAGCGCCTGCTCGCTCATATCACCGGTACCGATCACGAATCCTCGGCTCATCAACAGCATGGTGCGGATTCGGGCCTGAACATTTTCGAATGTTAAATCTTTGACCCCTTGGTCGATTCCCTGTAGTTGTTCTTGTAGTTGCGTTACCGTCGTCTGTTCGTCGATATCGATTCCTAGTGGCTGGTGCCCCAGCGCACGAAAGGAATCGAGGCACAGCGGTCGAATATCGATGCATTCGCCCGTCACACCGGTCGCTTCGATCAAACGATCAGCACTAGTTCGCGTGTGTTTCGTCGTTCCAAATCCAGGCATGGTTACACCATGAATGCAGGCGTGCGACCGCCCCATTGCATCCAACGCGCGTACTGCGACCAACAACGCCAAGGTGCTGTCGAGGCCACCTGAGACTCCGATGGATAACTTGGTCGTTTTTCCCAGCCGAGAGAGGCGTTTTACCAACCCCGCAGTTTGGATCGCGAAGATCTCCGCACATCGGGCATCCCGCTCCTCAGATGCATCAGGCACAAACGGATGGGCATCAAGTGACCGAAGCAAGGTCGTGCGAAGTGATCGCGGTTTCGTATCCGCATCTAATTCGATGGTGCGAAACGGGTAGTTGCTTGTGGAACGCCCATCATCGAAAGAACCAATCACGCGCCGATCGTGCGCAAGCCGCTCTAAGTCGACATCGCAAGTCACTGATGTTTCGCCAATCTGGTCGGGTTCGTTGCCGTCGCCGATACGGCGTGACTGACCCAAAATCCCACCATTCTCCGCGATCAGACAGTGCCCCCCGAACACCAAATCGGAAGTGCTTTCACCGGGCCCAGCAGATGCGTAAGCATAGGCAGCGATGCAGCGACCCGACTGGCTCTTCACCAAATCTTTGCGCCATGCTGCCTTGCCAATGGTTTCGTTACTAGCCGATAAATTTAACAAGACGTTCGCGCCCGCGAGGGCCGCGCGGCTGCTCGGCTGAATTGGCATCCAAAGGTCTTCGCAGATTTCAATGCCGATCAAGGCTTCGCCGAACTGGAACAGCAAATCGTTCCCAAATGGAACAGCACTGCCGCGAATTTGAATCGTATCTGGATCACTTTCAGACGCGGCACGAAAATGTCGACCTTCATAAAATTCTCGATAGGTCGGTAGGAACGTTTTCGGAACGATTCCCCAGAGGCGACCTCGTGCGACGACGGCCGCAACATTCATCAACGACACATCAACACCGAGCGGCAGACCGACCACGACCATTGCGTCATGTTGCTGACTGTGATCGACCACTTGCCCCAAGGCATTGAGGGAAGCAGTCAGCAAGGCATCGCTTGCGAACAAATCACCACACGTGTATCCACTCAAACCGAGTTCCGGCAGCAAAATCAAATCTGCATCGGTCTCTTCGATCAATCGGATCGATTCCCGAGCGTTCTTGGCAGGGTTGGCAATCGCGATGGGCGGAGCTGCGGCGGTGATTCGAATGAGTCCGTGGGGAAACACTTTTAGGCTTAATCCCAAGTTTGAGATTGAATTGACATCTGTTTTCGCGTCTTTCAAATTGGATCCGTCCCGGCACGACGCTTGGACATCGATCTTGCGGAGCGGTTCGTCACAACACGCAGGCCGACAAGCTCCGATTCTTTATCGCTCCAAGACAACTCTCTGGTTATAAGCTATCGTCCGTTAGCAGGCATTAGCACTCGATTTCATGGTCGAGCCCAAGAACCGCTTCATTGTCGAAGAAAAAGCTCGACAATTACAGGGCGAGTCGGTCTGCAGATCAATTGACAGAGAGATTCCCTGAAGACGGACCGTTCTATTCTAATCTACGCAGCTGTTTGGGGCACTCGCTCGAAGGTTTGTCCTGGTGCGCTGGAAACCCGCGGAAGTTTGCTCGTGGGAACCTGACCAGCTCGAAAGCGATTGCGAGATGCAGGCGTTGCTCGACTCCAACCACGCAGTTGACAGCACCTTCGCCAGCGAAATCAGACCGATAGAACTACCTTTACCAGTTTCACCACCAGAAGTTGCTAACGCGGGCTTTTGCGGCCAGCCCAGGAGCTAACGAGTTCGGGAGTCCACATAATAGGCACTCAGCAAATGGGAAGCCAGCAAAACGGGAAGTAGCAATCGCATCAGCCTTCTGCTGCAACCCAACTCAATCCCCACGGATCCCGTTTGCTTCCTATTTGGGATGCCGAGGCACCACAGCCTGATCGATCCCGATGGCGTTTACCGATCAAACGATCGCCCGACTGCTACCATACCGGCGGCGGAATGGTCACGTCTTACTTCGATGGTTCGGCAGAGGACTGTCAACGAATCTGAAGCCCCGATCCTTTTGATCTCACCATGACAAAATCCCCCATTCAACCTGCTTTGTTCGAGTTTCTGGAGGATTTAAAATGCAACAATCGCCGCGACTGGTTTGCCGCGAACAAGGAGCGGTATCAACGCGATGTGCGAGATGCATCGGTTGAGCTTGTGCGAGCGTTGCAGCGACCATTGGCGAGGGCGGCGCCAATGCTGGAAGGGATTGCGAAAGGGCATGGAGGATCGGTGCTGCGAATCTACAAGGACACTCGATTCTCAAAAGACAAAACTCCCTACAAAACCAATGTCGGGATTTCACTTCGGCATCAAGGAAATCGCAATATTCACGCGCCCGGGGTTTACATTCACCTCGCTGCGGACGAGTGTTTAGTCGGGTGTGGCAGCTGGCGTCCCGAACGTAACGTTCTGTTGGCAATTCGCGCTGCGATTGATCAAGAGCCAGAACGCTGGGTCAAGGTCCGTGATCAAAAAGCATTCCGCCAATACTTTCACTTCACAGGCGAAAGTTTAAAAACGGCGCCCCGCGACTATGCGAAATCGCATCCGCTGATTGAGGACCTGCGACGCATCGATTACATGGCCGTTGCACCGCTCACACGATCGGAGATCATCGGTGACAACGTGGTGGAGATCCTGATAAATCGAATCAAGCGAGCCACGCCACTGATGCGTTTTCTGTGCGATGCTATTGAACTGCCGTATTAAGTAAGCCATCGCATCGAGGTAAGCCAGAACGGCAGCCGATCTTATGTATTGGCTTGCAAGATTTTGAGTGCCGCTGGCAGGGGCATGGAGGTGTCGCGGTATTGTTCCCACCATCGTTGCAACGTCCGAGCGGTCGACTCATCGCAAAACCGCCACAGGTTCGCAGCCTGACAAATCGGCAACTCGGGTTCCCGAAGAATCTCCAACTCACGACCTGCCTCGAGCACAAGCGGCAAGGAAATCAGCGACCAACTGCCAGCCAACGCATCATCAGCTTCGTCACGGATGTAAGCGTCGATGGTGAGTCGCGTGATAAGCCAAGCGACTCGCATTATTTCTGGAATGCGGGGGTCGGCATCGGTCAGCATCGCTTCGACCCAAATCCGCTTCCGTTCGGTGTCGTATCCACCATCTCCTCCACGGATCGGCTGGACCACCAAAGCATCGATACGTGTTGGCGACCATCGCTTCGGTGGCTGCTCACCCCAAATTTGCTGCCCCACCTCACGAAGCAATCCGGTCCCGAATGTGTCCCATTGATCACGGATTGGCCTAGATCGCAATTGCAGTTGATCGACAAGCTTTGGGAATTTTTTCAGAAATAAGCTACGAGCATCCACCAAGCGACCTCTGACCGCTCGTGAAATCTGCTCGAGTTGCAATTCACTGCAACCAGCCGCCAGCAGGGCTTCTGCACAAGCCACCGATTGTTCGGTGTCTATCATGACTTCACGAAGGTAGCGCTGCCAAAATGCAGCGACATCGAGCGAAGACGCAACCATGCGATTGTTGATTTCCGTGACAGGTTCGACCAGCAATTGCTCGGTTTTGGGATCAGCAAATGCTGCCCCAATAGCGACGATGTGAGCCGCGTGTGCAGCGCTCATCTCCGCATGATCAACCCAATGGACATTGACTCGAGATGACAAATCAATCCTCGCACAGGTGCGCGTTAATCCATTCTTCCAGTTCGTCGTAGTCGACTGGTGGCAATGAACATAAATCGGGCCGTAATCTTCTTGCCTCACGCAGGTAGACGTGCTGGATGTCTGATTGCGGCGTCGTGGTATTCCAGTGAATCAGGACTCGGATGCAGAGCGGCAAACCATCGGGAACCGACAATTCATAGCCGCACAACAACGGGACTTCGATCCAGCCCAATTGGCGTGCCGCCAACGCAGGAAACTCAGCACTCAGATCATTCGTGACGGTGAATAAGACGCTTCCCACGTCGGTCGATTCAATGTTGTTACGTCGGATCATTAGCGCCAACATTTGTCGGGTCGCCAAAAGGATTTGATCGCGATCGTCAGCTTCGACGGTGGTCGCACCGCGAACGCCACGGCAAACGGTCATTGGACATCACTCCTGCTAGGTCCATCAATTTGCGTTCGCCTGGGACTGGCAAAGCGAAACGCTTTCGCACTACTATAGAATACGCGTTGCACAGCCGATAATCGGGGTGTCGATGAATTCGCACCTTTCTGGTGATCCGCCGTTTCTTTCCGCCGAATCAATAATCGCCAATGCCAGCCGAACGCAGCCGTTTCCAAGAAAAGATCATCAAAAATTACTACCAAAATCGTGATGCGATTGGGCTGCAAAAAGCCCAAGAGTGCGTGACCGAGCTTTATCTCAGCGAGGGAAAGAAGCGTGCAACCGTCTGGAAGCGATTGGTCAGCCATTTAGAAAAGGTCGGTTTGAAACCAGATCAAATCAAGCATTTACAAGAAAAAGACGATCCTGCGCTGGTCGCCGAGATGCTCAGTAAGTTCGTCTAACGCGGCGAACGTAGCGGTTAGCGTTCAAATCCCACCGAAAGTGGGGCCCAGACTTCGCATGACCACTACGCGATATCTCGCTTCTTCGCTGCAGAATTCACGTGAGAGGGGTTCCGAGAGCTGGATGCAGCCTCGGGGACACCGCGAACCTGGATTTGGCGATCAGGGATGGCTCCCGAAATGATTGGTCGCCGCAATCGCTGACAGCTTATGAAACCAATGGACAGCATTTGGCAGCAGACCAACTCCCTCAACCAAAATACCTTCCTTAAAATTTGACGGTTGTAGGGCGTTCATCAGACGCTTGACACTTTTCTGCCGAAGATTCCGATCACTCTTAATAAAGCGCGTGACCAAGGAAGGTCAACCGAGACAGATTGTCTCGCAGGGTGAAAGGGAATTCGATGACATCTCGGCTCCGACTCGCTGCGTTGGGAGTCTGCCTCCTCGCATCGATGCTCCTCGGAAGGGACCTGCTGGGAAGTGGCCCGCACGAATGCGACTTGGTTAGCGATGAGCTGACTTACGGTGATTTGCTTGGCAGCGGCCTGGACGCCAATCATGCGGTTGGCATGGACACGTTCGAATTGAGCGAACTTGGCGTCGCTTCATCCCAAGATGGCTTGCCGGTCGCCTCACTACGAGGCAGAGTTGGCTCCCCGCCGCGGAAAGGTGGACTCTTCTCGCTTCGCGCGCCTCGCATCATTCGGCCGCAGGGGTTCAGTATCCATCAGGGCGTGCTACAAGCCTCGAGAAATCCTTCAGAAAACACACGCCGCGGTATCGTCGCCCTCTTACCCGAATCACCGATGGCGACGTGGAAGAAAGCGCATCACTGGCACCAAAACTCCGGCTTCATTGATTTGAATAGTTACTGGGACACTCGCGAGCTGGCTGTCACGACGATCAACCTGCTCGCGAATTTACCGGGTGGCTTTCAATATTACCAATTCATGAATTACGAATCCTCGCCCGGTCAAGGTAGTCATGACTGGACTGGGTTTTACTCCGAGATAAATCTTTGGCACTCCATTTGGCGTTCAAATCGATTGCTCGCTCCTTTCGATTGGGCACTGCAATACGCAGATGGCACGGGACCGGAAGATTTACGGCATGGAGTACTGCGTGGTGGCATCCGCTGGCGACTTGACGAGACTCCGGGCAGACTAGGCAGTTGGCTTTCGCAGCACTGGAAATTGCGATACGCGTTGACGTTCTTCTGCATCGAAACCAACGGCACCGGTTGGCAAATCGAACACATGTACCGGCGTGATTTTTTCGGCGAACTCATTTATATCAGCGGATTCTGTGACCAGAATATCGGTGATCATTCTGGGCATTCAACCTGGATGCACGAGCACCAGTTGGGAATCCGCTTGGTGCCATCGCTCTATGCCGTCGCTGAATACCGGTTCAACGGTTTCTACCCCGAGGGCCAACGCAGCGGCATGGGCGTGGGGCTCGAATACGTCATCGGCTTTTAGTCAGTCGCCTCGCTTAATCTCAGTGGTTGGGATTTTGATCCCAGATGGGGCGTTTGATTTCAGATGGGGCGTTTGATTTCAGATGGCGTACCAATGTGTGTCGGCGTAGTGAAGAGTTGATTCACCGAACACATCATTCAACCTTGCCCCCCACACGCACCACCCTCCCGCGTCCGAGAGGGTGGTTAGCCTAGTGGAACATGCTGTTCAACTCATTTGTCAGAAAGCTGCACGAGCATCGTCGCTCCATCGGGCAGCACATCGACTCGCGCATCGGATGCCAGCAGGTTGTCTACCTCCATGACTTCCAAGACCGTGTTGAGGACTTGCGGATCATTTTTGGCGATGGCATTCAACTCTTTACCGACAACATCGGGTCGTGCTGCGGCGGCCTCTGCCATCTTTTGCGAAACTTTAAAGGCGGTTTCACTGCGAATCAAACCAACTCGGTTTTCACCATCCTGCTTCATCGCACTCGTCACTTGCACCAGTCGCTTGACAACCTTTTCGGTAATGTTTTCGACCATCAACCGATCGGTAAACTCGACTTTCCGAATATAGACCGATCCCAGCCGGTAACCCCACTGTTCAGACAGTGGGGAAACGGTGTGTCGCACAGTACGACTCAGGCTGTGCCGATCCTCCAGCATCTTTTCCATTTCGAGGTTACTGAGTGTTGAAATGGTAGAACTTGTCACATTCGCCTGCAGCGACCCATCAGGGTTTGCATTGGTAAACAGAAAAGCAACGGGATCCTGCACTTGCATTTCGTACCAGATGCCGACGCCCATCGGGGTACCCTCTTCAGAGTTCACCATTTGGCTACGCAAGTAATGCTGACGCATTGCGGTGCTGACCGTATAGCTTTTCCCGAAGAATGGGATCAACAAAGCCCGTGGACCAAAGACTGACAAGGGAAAATTCAATCCCGGCTTGTCGATGGTTCCAATCACTTTCCCAAACAGGGTAAAGACATGGGCCTCGCACTCGTTTACACAAGCGTACAAGCCGAACATTCGGCTAATGCCCAAGCAGATGGGAATGAACATCAATCCAAGAATAAAAGTAAAAAGGGACATCAGGCTGTTTCTCCGCGAACGGTTTGTTTGCTGTCAGAGTGCACAATTCGGGCGGCGCGACGGAACAGTGGCACTTTCAAGTTTCTTAAGTAGGCGTCGAGACACTCCGGTCCTCCCTCACCTTTGATCGACACCAGCGTATTGGCAAGCTCCCGAAGCGGGGCCACCTCCGCTTGCGCGTTGTTGGTGGCGATTTCGACAGCTCGAGCGCTCATGGTGATCTGCTGCTCGGAATCAGCTCGAGCGGTGCTGATATCAGCAGCCACTTGATTTCTGGTGCTGTTGATTGCAGACAACGCGCGATCAACCTCAGAGGGCGGATCGATTTCTGTGATCAATGCCGCATCGAGTTCAATTCCGTATCGCCCCGTTGTTGCACGACACTGTTCTTCCATGTACTGGTTCAGCAATGGCAGGTTCTTGCGCAGATCATTGATCGACACACCCTCGGACAATTCGACAGCCGTACTCGCTTCACCACCCTCTTCTCCATCAAGGTCTTGGCCGGATAACAGGCTTTGTCCTTTCGGGTCAACGAAATTTGCCATTCGTTCACGGAGCACGGAAACAAAGTACCCCATCACATGTTCGAGTGGACTCTCCACACCGAACAGGTAGGGATACAAATTACTTTCGCTGATGCGGTACCGAATCTGGCCATTGACGCCGGTGGTCAAGTTGTCCTTCGTAACCGCCTCAATCGTGGTTTGTTTTTTAGTAGGATCCCAGGTCAGATCAACGGCTTGGGTCGCAACACTGACTTTGTGAACTTGTTGCCAGGGCATTTTAAAATAAGGCCCCCCGGGACCGATGACCTCCAGCTGAGGGTAGTCGTAGCGATCCTGTTCGTCGCTTGATAAGTTCGTGTCGGGCTCACTGCTTGGCAGGCAATGTGCCGCACCAAAACTGGTGACCACCGCCCGCTGATCCGGTCGCACCGTGTAAAGGCAACCCCCCATTACACGAACGACCGAATAGGCGATCAGGCCGCCTATGAAGGTAAACAGACTTGTCATCTTGCTCTCTTTCTCCCTGTTGTTTTGGACCAACTGCGTCCGCCAATGATAACATGGCTCAGGAAACACCGTTCAAAGGCGCGGCTAGTCCGCGTCAATTGATGATTCGCCCTCGATTGATGCTCTGACTCAGCATAATTCGCTGGAATGGTTTGATTCGTGAGTTTTGGTGGGCAGGCCCCCCTTGAGGAAACGCCCGTTCTGTCATTTTGCTGGATGCTATGAATCGAGCACTGCCAAGACGAAACCCACTCACGGCAACCCTGCTGAATTCAGCCACCAGCCAATTCCAACCGGCTTGGTATGGAGAGGACAGGCAAAAAGCCAGAGCGGCAGCGAGAGAAACGGGGTGGAGAAACCGGCTCAAAACAAAGTCCGCCGCAAGCAACTGGACCGAAAAGTTCACGCTGCACAAGTTCGCCGACAACTGCGATTCAGCTGAGTCGACTGAGGCGAAAATGCTTGATCTTGGTCGCGATCACACCGAACTCAAACCGGCCCCACTGACTACGAAGCACAATAACGATCCCAAACAAGGCCGCCAGGCCAACCGAGGCAAACAACGAATAGAGCGGAGCCCGCTTCAGCTCTCTTTTTTATTCACGAAAAGCTTTTCTCATCAGGAAAAGAGACCGGGACACAGAGTGCGAGCTACCGAGCATAGATTTTGGTTGAAACATCGATTCTGGTTGACACATCGACCCTGGTTATAGGCGCGCATTTCCAGGGGACGTTGCCGCAACTGATCAAAGCAGTGATTTGTCGCTGATGAATCGTTCAGCCGTTTCACGGTCAATCCTTGCTTCTCGGTAAAGATTTTTGATCGAGTCATCGAGCAGAAGCATTCCGTCTTTGCGACCAGTCAAGATTGCATTGTCCAAACTATCAATACGCCCCGTACGAATCGCCGCAGCGATCGGGTTCGTATTCAACATGACCTCCAGTGCTAACTCTCGTTTTTGACCTGGGGTTGCGCTGGGCAGCAGATGCTGGCAGACGACCAACCGCAAACCAATCGCTAACATTGAACAGGTTTCGCTGTGATTGTGCGTCGGAAACAAATCCACCAAGCGTGTGATTGCTCCTTTGGCGTCACGTGTGTGCAAAGTGGTCAGAACAAGATGCCCCGTTTCAGCAGCACTGAGTGCCATGCGGGCCGTCGCTTGATCCCGAATTTCACCCACCAAGATAATGTCAGGATCTTGCCGCATGGCATGCTTCAACCCATCGGCAAACGTGTCAACATCCCTCCCGATTTCGCGCTGAGTGATGACAGATTTGTTGCTGTTGGGAAATCGGTATTCGATAGGATCCTCAATCGTGACGATGCGGCGACCGGCGTTTCGCGCCAACTGTTGAATCATCATCGCCATCGAAGTTGTTTTTCCTGATCCCGTCATCCCGGAGAAGACAACCAGCCCGTTTCGGAGCTCCGTGATGCGATCAGCCAGGGTACGCGGAAAACCCGACCACTCCAGGTCTGGTATCGTGGCCGGGATCACACGAATACAGGCACCAGGGCTCTCCCCGCTGTAAAACAGGTTGACACGGTATCGCTGCTTCGGATCGTCCGGGTGCTGACCGGACTCTTCCAGTGCGAAGTCCAAGTTTCGATGCTGTTCAAATTGCTGAAATGCAGATTCGACGCAAATTTCTCGCAACGCCGCGTGCACTTGAGCGGCCGACAGGCATTCGTCATTGACGGGTACCAGTTCGCCATGCTCACGCCGAATCGGTGGATATTCAGCCACCAAATGCAAGTCCGAGGCGCCATCCAAGGCTGCCTCCATCAGCCACTTTTTGATCGGCGGACTCGCTGTTGTGTCGTTCAATCCATTACTCCGTGGAAAGTTGTCGCAATTCTTGATGGGCTCGCTCGATCGCTGGTTCAGCCCAGGCTTTTCCGGCGAAGGTTTCAAGGATTCCTTGCAACCGAGTTTTGATTTCCTCGGGCGATTGTTCACGGACGATGCGATCAATGTCAACAATCAATTCGCTGGCCCGGGGATCAATTTCGCTCGACTCCGCCGCCTCGTCGATTTGCTTCCGTGCAAATGTTGCCAATTCGACCAATTCACGCAAGTTTTCGTCTTCCGTCATTACACCCTCGTAAACATTCAGCCACTGATCGATCTTTTTCCCTGCCTGCGCCGGATCATTGACTTGTTGGTTGAGTGCGGCGACGAATCCTTCTTCCGCTGCGGTGAGCGTTTTCGTACCGATCGCTATTTGGGTATTCAATCGCTTGAGCGTTGCCGTAACCCGTGACTCGAGTTGTTGAGTTTCAATTTCCACATACCGCGGATCATCAGGGAATTTTCGCATGAACGAATCCATCGCTGACAAATCCCCGCTCCGCGCTCGCCGGTAAAGCGTATTTGCCGATGGAGGCTGCATGGCATACCAAAACAATCCTGCGCTGCCCGCCAGAATCATCACCATCACGAAAATTGTGAGCCAATGTTGCCAGCCACTTGCATCAGTGACCTCCATTCCATCGTGGCGAGCTTCCTGCGCTGAAGCTTCGCTGAGGTGAAAGTCGGTGACCACACCTTGTCGCAGAATGACATCGTCGGCAGCCGACTCGCCGGGCACAAGCGTTTTTTCTTCGCCACGCGAAATCTCTGTAACGCAGGTGGGCCGACTGATGTCAACATTCGCCGCTTGCGCGTCGTGCTGCTTTTGCCTGTCACGCAACTCGTCGGTTTGATTCGTTGGATCTTGTGGTGACGCCTTCGAACTGGTCTCGCCGCACGGATCACGCTGTGGAATCTGGGTGGGTATCTCGTCTGGGTTCTGCTCATCGCGTTGCCGCAATCCAGCCTGCATTGACTGCAATCGCTTCATCACGACCAATGCGGTTGGCGGTCGTTTTTAGGGATCCGTTTCGAGCAAGTGGTGAACTAATTCGACCAACTCCGTAGGTAGATGCGGATCGATCAGATCCAATGGTGGAATACTGTTATTCTTTAACGCATCGATCACCGCCGTCGCTTGCTTCCCCACAAACGGTGGTCGTCCAACCAGCATCGCATACATGACGTTGCCCAATGCATAGAGGTCAGTGCGTGGCGTGATATTGGTGTTGGTTGCCTGTTCCGGTGCCATGTAGTCCGCAGTGCCCAGCAGAGAACCAACATTCGTCTGTTGCGAATCACCAAAGAGCTTCGCGATCCCAAAGTCCACTAACTTGACAGTCCCGTCATCGGCAAGCATTAGGTTGGCTGGTTTTAAATCGCGATGAATCACACCAGCATCGTGCGCATGCTTGAGTGCGGAAGTAATCTGGATTGCAAACTCAATCGTTCGGTCCCAACCCACCTTGTTTTCGCGTCGAATCAGGCTCTGCAAGGATTCACCCTCGACCAGCTCCATCGAATAGAAAATCTGCCCTTCTTCATCGATATAAGAGTGCATGAATCGGACGATGCCGGGGTGCCGCAAGCGTGCCAGCGATTTAATTTCGGAGGTGAAGCGATCTCGAAAGCGCGTATCGTCCGACATTTGATGCGCGATCAGCTTAACGGCCACCCGCTCCCCCGATTGCTCATCGATGGCAGCGTAAACTGTCCCCATACCGCCACGGCCAATGGTACTGAGAATGCGATAAGGACCGAGCGATTCAGGATCGGGCATGATTTTCGACATGGAGGAGCGAGACGTTTCCCGACTAGTTTATCGCACCGAGGGAGGTTCGGGATGCCTCAAATCTCACCATCGACTCCGATCCTGAGTGGCCACGGAAATCGGCCGATGCTTGCCGTCGGCTTGACCGGTGCTGCTTGATCGCTTGCAACTGCCTGATTGGGTACAGCTAGCCGGCGATCAAAAAATTCCACTTCG
>JAYZAR010000226.1:0-8505 GCA_036339635.1 Planctomycetota bacterium
GTCGGCCGTGATCGCGTCTGTTCGCGAATGTGATCAATTCGCTAGCACCCTAGTTTTTCTGAGCGTTAGGTCCTTCCAGCATCGTGATTCTTTTTTCAAGTTGTTGGATCCGTTCATTGACTGAATCGAGCCGTGACAACAGTTGATCGACTTCTGATTTCGCGTCTTTTGGGGACGTTGCTCGCGCTGGCGTAGGAGCCTCTTTGTTGATTTTTTCAAGCAGGTACTGGCGATCCTGCGGTGGGTAAAGCGTGTGAGTGAAGAGTTGACCACGTCCGGCCGGAGTCAGTGGTTCGATCAGTTTCTTTTCGATCAAGCCGTCAATAACAGCTTTGGCCGTCTCTAAGTCGGGAAGATTGTGCATGCGGGACGCACGAGTACGAATTTCCCCGGCCGTTTGGGGACCACGCAGCAACAGTTCGGTCATGACAGCCGACCCGGGTCCATCGATATCCATCCACTCATAGGCCGCGTGGCGGTACTTGATCACACGGCCATTCCCCTGAACCTCTCTGGCGGCGCCCACGTTTCGCAATTCGTCCAGCGCGATTAAGGCATCATCTTCGTCCAGATCCATCTTGGGCGAGCGATTCGATTTTTGATTGCTGGCAGTGATGATTGACGCCAAGGACAGCGGATAGTTGTCAGGTGTCGTTTTGGCTTTTTCCACCAAAACACCGAGAACACGCCTTGCTGAGGCGGACAGAGGAACCACGGTTGGTTTGGATTCGTCGTCGGAAGGATTCATCAGATTCAGGATCCTGCAAAGGGCGGCCGAGGTTTTGGCAGTATTGTCGCCCGAGAATCACCGATCAGGCAATGGAGGGTCGAATGGAGCGGGAAATGATTTCATGTTCGGGGTAATCGTGCTGGCTTCGAGATAGTGGTGGGTAATGGCGGGTACTTGGTAAGCCTGGCAAAGGATTCTGTTTGATATAAATTCGGCACAGCAGTTTCATTCTTGAGCCAAGCACGATTCGGCGAAGGTCGATGTGATGCATGCGTTAAGATGTCTGTTCTTTGATCCTGTGTTTTCTCTGTTATTGGTGTAATGATGAACCGGTACTGGTGCCTCGTCGGTGCGTTTGTTCTGTCTTGCTCGTTTTCTGAACCAATTTTTGGGGCTGATCATCCACACATCGTGATGGCGTTCGCAGACGATTGGGGGCAGTACGCAAGTGCTTACGGGGAGCTCGAAGCGGGTGGGATCAACGACCATTTTTCGACGCCGAATTTCGATTCCGTTGCCGACGATGGAGTGTTGTTTACGAGGGCCTTCGTCAGTGCACCTTCTTGTACGCCCTGCCGAAGTTCGTTGTTGTCGGGGCAGCATTTCTGGCGTTGCAATCGAGCTTCAATCTTGCAGGGCGCGATCTGGGACATGTCAATTCCCAGCTACCCGATTGAACTGCAATCCAGCGGCTATCGCATTGGTCATACCTACAAGGTTTGGAGTCCAGGGAAACCGGCGAATGCTCCGCACGGTGGGGCTGCTTGTTCGTTTAATAAAAATGGTTCGAAGTTTAATCGGTTTTCGCAATTTGTGATGGAGAAAAAGGATCGCGATGCAGCGAAAGCAATCTTGCTCAACGAGGTTCGCGCGAATGTGCGTTCTTTCCTTGATGCGGATGACGATCAGACCGTCGATGGGGATGAACCGATTTGCTATTGGTTTGGCCCGACGAATGTGCATCGAAAATGGATCGCCGGCAGTGGCAAAGAACTTTGGGGGATTGACCCAGATGACCTCAAAGGCAAACTGCCGCCTTATCTGCCTGATGTGCACACCGTGCGAGAAGATTTTGCTGACTACTTGGGGGAAGTTGCTGCATTCGATGCCGGTTTGGGTGTGATCATCGAAGAGCTCAAGCGAGTTGGCATTTACGATGACACAATCTTGGTTGTCAGTGGAGATCATGGCATGCCTGGGGTCCCACGTGGTAAATGCAACCTGTACGACTTTGGAACAAAAGTACCGCTGGCAATTCGGTGGCCGAAGGGAATCAGGAATCCGGGGCGTGTTGTTGATGACTTTGTCTCATTGCCCGATCTAGCCCCAACTTTTCTTGAGATCGCGGATGTCGATGTACCAGAGACAATGACCGCTCGCTCTTTGTTACCGGTGCTTCAGAGCAACAATTCCGGACTCGTCGATCCGAGTCGCGACGCGGTCTTCACGGGACGGGAGCGACATGTAGCCGCTGCGCGAACGGATAATAAACCCTATCCTCAACGGGCCATTCGTACGGACCAGTACCTTTACATTATTAATTTTGAACCTGAGCGATGGCCGATGGGAACGGGGCCTGGATTCGGCAGTCCCCCCTCAAAATTCCCTGGCGAAGAATTGTTGCGTGAGAATACATTTTCGGCGTTTGGTGATTTGGATGCTAGTCCGACAAAGGCTTGGGTCGTGTTGCACCGACGAGAAACTCCAGAGTTGTTTCAATTCGCAGTCGGTCGGCGTCCGCGGCAGGAGTTGTATGACGTGCAGACGGATCCCCATTGCATGAACAATTTGGCAAAGTCGATCGAGCATGCTGAGGAGCTCAAGTCTTTGCACCGCCGCTTGATGGGCGAGTTAAGCTCCACGGGGGATCCCCGCGTTTCGGCGGACATCATTTTCGAGAGTAGCCCTTTCACCGATGCATTCAGTAAAAACAATGCCCGCCGTGAATAAATGACGACCAAGATCACCGAATTGCGGAGCCGAAGTGTGCTCTTCAGCGGAGCTGTGGGAGCGTTTTGCGTTTCTGTTCGACCGTTTCCCACCATTGGCAGGAACGCAGGTGGTCATTGACCATTCCAAGTGACTGCATCATTGCATAGCAGGTGGTCGGTCCGACAAACGACCAGCCTCGACGTTTCAACTCTTTGCTGAGTGCGGTTGATTCGTCGGTCAAAGCGGGGATTTGCGCTCGAGTTTTACGAATGATGGAGCGGCGGGGCTGAAACTGCCACACAAAATCTGTGATCGAACCCTCGGTGTCGATCATCTCGATCGCGCGCTGCGCGTTGTTAATGGCAGATTCAATTTTTTTTCGGTGACGGATGATTGCTGCATCCATGACGAGTTTGGCAACTTGCTGTGGGTTGAAGTGTGCAACCTTCGTAAAATCAAAATTTGCAAACCGTTGTCGAAACGCCTCTCGTTTACGGAGAATCGTGATCCAGCTGAGTCCTGCTTGAAATCCTTCCAGACAGATTTTCTCGTAAATCCGCTGGTCACTAAGAACCGGCAAGCCCCACTCAGTATCGTGATATCGGACATAGAGTGGATCATTGCCGCACCACCAGCATCGCGGTCGGCCATCCAGGTCGGTGTTGATCCCTAGGTCAGTGTTGCTTGCCAAGTCTGAGTTGCTTTCTTGATTCGGCGACATCGTCACGCCGATTGAATTCGGAACCGCACGTCAACGATATTCTGAAATGCTTTTTCTTTTTGCAGCCGCTTCAGAATGACGCGTTTTTGGAAATTAAGTTCCTGAAGCGTGACCGAGTCAGCGGCATAAATCTGCAACACACCGCCACGGAGATTACCAACTTGGAAACAGGATTGCAGGGATTCGCTCAGAACCGTTGCAATCGTTTGCTGGAGCTGTTCGTTGACCGAGACCTGCGCGTAACCCCGTCGCGAAATCAATTGATTGACGAGCGAACCGAGTCGTCTGACTCTTGGCTTAGTGGCGGGATCGCCGGGGGGCTGGAAGGGAGTCGATGAGGGCACGCGTAGCAAATCCGTGGCTGTGATGATGCCGAATGCAAGTTGGATGCCTCAACAAGTTACGATGGTCGCATATGGCCTGTCAACGGAAAGCGTTTGGATTAGTGAAGTGAGGCTGAGTGTGAATTTTGGATGCGGAACAGTTGGGTGTTTGGGGCTCGGTAAAAAAGGGCAACTGATTTTTGTTGTGTTGGTATCACTGGTGCCACTGGTGAGTCAGGTGTTACCCGCAGCTGAGTCGAATTCGCCGAACATCCTGCTGATTATGGCGGATGACCTTGGATTTTCCGATCTCGGGTGTTACGGCAGTGAGATTCAGACGCCTCATTTGGATGGACTCGCTGAGAGCGGTTTACGATTCACGCAGTTTTATAATACCGGCCGATGTTGGCCGACGCGGGCATCCCTGTTGACCGGTTATTACCCGCAAAGTGTGCGTCGCGATAAGATCGACGGGACGCGTAGCGGCAACCGTGGCACCCGCCCCGCTTGGGCACCGCTGATCTGTACCCCGTTGAAAGCGGGTGGCTATCGCACTTATCACACCGGCAAATGGCACCTTGACGGCATGCCGATTGCAGCGGGGTTTGATCGGTCGTACTACCTAAAGGATCAACATCGTTTTTTTAATCCGACAACGCACTGGAAGAACGATCAACCGCTCCCTGCCGTGCCTCAGGGAACTGATTTTTATGCGACGAATGCTTTAGGCGACCACGCGCTGGAATGTTTAGATGAGCATCAGCGAGAATACGCGGGCCAGCCATTCTTTCATTACCTTGCCTTTTCGGCTCCCCATTTTCCGCTGCATGCCTTGCCGGCGGACATTGATCGCTATCGGGATACGTACAAGCAAGGTTGGCAGAAAATCCGCCAATCGAGATGGGAGCGGATCCAACAACTTGGCATCGTCGATGCGACGCTTTCCGATGTGATGCGAGATCTGGGGCCGCCTTATCCATTTCCCAAGGCGATTGAGCAACTTGGTGTGGGCGAAGTCAATCTGCCACTACCTTGGAACTCGTTGACGATTGAGCAACAAGAATTTCAAGCGACCAAGATGGCGATTCATGCTGCCATGATCGATTGCATGGATCGTCAGATTGGGAGGGTGTTAAATCGACTTCGCGAGTTGGACGAATTCGATAACACATTGGTTCTGTTTCTTTCCGACAATGGTGCCAGCGCGGAAATCATGGTGCGAGGTGACGGGCATGATCCCGATGCGGCGATGGGATCCTGGCGCAGCCACCTATGCCTTGGGCCGGGATGGTCGACGACCAGTAATACACCGTTTCGTTAACACAAAACTTGGAATCACGAGGGCGGTACGGCGACACCATTGATTGTGCACTGGCCGAATGGGTCGGATGCGAGGGGAGAACTGAGACACCAAGTCGGCCACGTGATCGATTTGTGGCCGACCATTTTAGAGGCAGCTGGCGTGAAGGGAGCGACTGAGCAATCTAACCGGCAAGGGATTAGTCTCGTGCCAACCTTTAAGAAATCAAATCCGAGGTCACGAACGCTGTGGTGGTCTCATGATGGGAATCGGGCATTGCGCGTTGGAGATTGGAAGATTAGTTATGCGGCGCGGTCAGGTCAGTGGGAACTCTACGACTTGAGCCAAGATCGAGCGGAAACGAATGATCTGGCGGCGGCGCGACCTGAGAAGCTGGAATCACTGACACGACTGTGGCATGAGATGAATCTACGGCACACGAAATTAGCAAAAACTGAGTAGACCGATGCTTACTGATCTGCCGGAACCTGAGCGAGTTTGCCGTTTGGTGAGCCGAGTGCGCTGGGTGAGCTGGGCGAGCGGGGGCGCCGTCGAAACTGACTGTTAGCCTATGACGGCCGGGCAGTTGCTTTGGCTTGGGCTTTTTGTTGCGGATAGGAGTGGAATGCCGCAAATCTAATTCCGATTGTTGCGGCATCAGTGGTCGCGTCGATCCGCAACATGTTTGAGCGCGCTGAATGTTTGATCTGCGAGGCGATGGCACTTTTAACACGGATGAAAGATAAAGCCGCTTGTTGCCGTTCTGTATTGTCGGTTGCGATCGCATTCCCTCTGCTTGTCTCCACTCCGGAAAAGACCCATGCCCAAGCGGTTGGAATCTTGTTGCAAAACAACTTGATGCCTGCTTCAGGCGGGATGGGTGTTGCATCGATCGCAAGACCCCAGGATGTTCAATCTGCCTTGGAGGCAAACCCTGCGACACTGAGCCAGCGGAAAGGAACGCAATTCAGTTTGAGTGGATCATCGCTGGGCGCAGTAGGCTCGAGCATCGGTGAGGTTTCCCGTTCTTTCGGAACAAGGGTCACCAAGGCGGCACACTGCGCGACACGGTACAGCCAGTTCGCCAAGCGTTCTGGCTGGTGGGTTTTCTAACTGCTGCGCACAAGATACATAAACGTCGTTTGCAACGCGTGATCTAGATCAGCGTGGGTTCGGCAACGACAACGGCACACAATGAGTACCATCTGGCTGTACCACTGCACCAGCGTTTCCAACGCGCGACGCTGCTGGTCTTGATTCCTAGCATCTAAAAGATCCTCATCGTTTAGTCTCTCGAACTCAGCGGTAGCTGACGACTTTTACATTCAGTGAAACGGTTTCGGGTTAGATACAGCCTCATGGGGAGTGATGATTTTTCGCAGAGCTACTAACGTCGTGTCGTAAGTAATCCAGATAACGCGCGACATCATGAAAAAACGGTGTTTGTCGATTTCCTGCAGTGTTGCCCAGGTTGCACCTCTTCAGGCGAGACTCAGCCGCGACGGCTGATGACCATGATTGGGCAGGCGGTCTGTGCTGCGATTTCCCGGGTGAAATGCCCAAACAGCTTTTGATTTGGACTGATTCTCTGAATGCCTAGAATCACTAATCCTCCTTCCTCTGCACGCGTGGCGACGGTCCCCACTGGGTCATCGCTGCAGATGACCTCTCGATCGGATTCGCCTGCTGAATTGTCGTGTGCCATACGGTCCAACTCACGACGGATTCGCTTCAGATCGGCCGCGGGTGTCGCTTTTGGAACGACTCGCAAGAAGGTGACTTGGCGTTTTTGATTTCGAGATAAACTGCCTAAAAGTCTTGCCAGCAAGTAATCGTGACCGCCCCTGCCGGCGACGGGCACCAGAATTTTTTTCGTATCGGCGAGGAGCCACTTTTTGGGGGCCCGCAAGACGAGAACTTCCACATCGAGCTGGCTGAGAAGGTCTTCCAGGCCAGATTTTTGCTCCTCCGGACCAATTTTACTGAGCCCTAGCAGAACTGATTCGCAGCGATGCAGTCGAGTAACACGAGCGATTTCCTGCATCGGCGAGGGAGATACCGTTGTTAGCGTTTCGGCTCGGATTCCCAGTTCAGTCGAAGCGTACAACAGTTCGCGATTCATCTCCTGAGATCGATCTAAGGGACGGGAGTCAGCAGCCGGGTTCCAGTCATGATCAGCTACCACTACATGATGCAGTAGCACGCGTCCGACCTCTGCAGGAACGAGCGTATCGGCCAACGCGATCATTGCTCTTGCATTTTGTGGATTCGCGATTGGAACAAGTACCAAGGGAGTGTTACCACGCAGGCGTGCGAGTTCGGGGTGAGCCGCAATCGTGGTTACATCCATTAGGCGAGCCCGGCGGGCAAAGAGTGACAAAAAAAGAATGCCACCAATGCTCAACCAAACGATGGCGATGGTTCCTGCTGATGGCACTGCGATGCCCTGAAAAACGGCTAGTCCAAGGCAGGCCGATCCGCCCAGAATTGGCACAGCCGGAAATAATGGGGTACGGAATGGTGGTGGTGTTGCGCCACTCCTTCGCCGCACCAAAATGCACAGCCAATGCGCAATCGCAAACGTGATCAAGAAAATCAAGCTCGATGCCGCACCTGCTGCAGCAACATCGGGCAGCGTTAGGACAAGCACGATGACCAAGATCGAAGTGGCGATGATCGAATAGACGGGGGTCCGACGATTGGAGGTTAACTGACTCATCCAACTTGGCAGTGTTCGGTCTCGCGACATTGCCAACCCGATCCGTGAAGCGGCAAACAAATTGGCTTGTAACGCGGTGAACATCGACAAAATTGCCGCAACGATTACCAGCCAATAGCCGCTGGATCCCAAGTAATTTCTGGCAGCGATGGCAATGATCCCTTCTGGATTTGCTTTGGCGATTGCGGCGACCGATTGTCCATTGGAAGTGCCGACCGTTGCGATCACGAATAACAAAGGGAGATAAATTACCAGGGCGATCGTCAGTGACAGAATCATCGCGCGAGGGATTGTTTTTGCCGGATTACGGACTTCACCACCCACCGCCGCGATCAGGTCGAATCCTTGCAATGCGATGAAGCTGTACCCCATAGCCTGAATCAGTCCCAAGGTGCCTGCTGAATAGAACGGTTGAAGTGAGTCGGTGGTCTGTGAAATAGGCTGCCGAGTGATCGCCCAAAGCCCTCCTAAGATCAGCACTCCGAACACCAATACCTTGCCCACGTTGGCCCAAGGACCACCACCGCCGGTCTTGATCGCCAAGTGCAGCGACAACAGCAAGATTGCAGCTACTGCGATCCCTGTCGCGAGACGTTGATCACTGGTCCATGCTGGTGCAGTTCGCCCAGTCGCTTCGAACAAATCGTGCACGAAGATCAAGCCAAAGAAACCAAATCCAATGGCGTATAACACCGCCGCGACGATCGACGCGAACCAGACGACCCAACCAACCGAGAAGGCAGCTTCGACTGACAAGACTTTGCGACTGAATGTATAAGT
>JAYZAR010000227.1:0-9654 GCA_036339635.1 Planctomycetota bacterium
AGCGAAAAGAATTGCGTTTCGGACCAAAATGCGATGAAATACCCGAATTTTGTTAGCTCGGAGCTTTGACTTTCGGACCGATGATTTTGGTAATCGCGCGAATGAAGTCTTGAGCATCATCGAATTCTCGGTAAACGCTGGCAAATCGAATGTAGGCAACGTCGTCAAGTTCGGCCAAGTGCCGCAAAACGATGTCTCCCACCTGCGCCGAAGTCACCTCAGAATCAAAATTGGCGTAAATGTCCGCCTCAATTTCCTGAACGACACGTTCAATCGTAGAACTGGCAATCGAGCGTTTCGAACAGGCTCGTTCGATGCCCCGCCGAATCTTCTCACGATCCAGTGGCTCGCGTGTTTGATCGCTTTTTACCAGACGCACACTCAGTTTTTCAATCTTCTCCGCGGTTGCAAACCGTCGCTGACAGCTATTGCAAATCCTCTTCCGGCGGACCATGTACCCACCTTCCGCCCCTCGCGTATCCAAAACGCGGTCGTTATCAACATGGCAGTAAGGGCAACGCATGGTTCACCTAAGAAGTGACGGGCCACTGGCGAGGCGATATAGTAGCAGATGAAACATGCAACCAGTATTTGCTGAAAGGTGCAGATAGACAACCGATCCGGCTTTCACGAACGATCGGCCCTCCGCAGCCAATCCGCCTAGGCGGAGCGATGCTGGGGAGATCATCCTGTCGGGCTTAGGTCACGAGACAATCGGATTTATGTCTATCTCCACCGGTTCGGATTATCACGTATCGATGGAATTATCACGTATCAATGGTAGCGTAACAACGGACGTTACCCGATGATGTGGATGGTTTCTTGAAGGTGAACGTCCCTTGGCACTGGATGCAAACCCCTTTTCATATCAAGCGAGGAGTCGCGTTGTGTCAACCGATCAACCCGATGATCAACATCCCTCCACATCAAAGGAGCGCCCTGTGATGGGAAACTCGACCGCCGCCCAGAAGTTTCGTGACGGGATCGAGTCAAAGCAATCTGCGATCGATGACTACGATCCAGAAAAAGAGCTTTGGACCGGCGGTTACAGCGGGAAAGCGATGGCCGGAACTTGGATCCTAATCGGCCTAGCCAGCATCGGATTGGTCGCCGTAGCGTTCCTTCTGCCGCCGTTGTCCCTGATCGGAATCCCCGTCATTTGGGCAATTGGTGGTTTGGTTTACGCATGGCGTCGCATGGGTGTCCACTACCAGCTAACTTCTCAGCGATTCATCCATCAAGTTGGTATTTTGACCCGAAAAACAGACCGTATCGAAGTTATCGACTTAGATGATGTCAGTTTTACGCAGGGTCCTGTTCAACGTATTTTCGGGGTTGGTACGATTGTTTTGACCGGAAGCGACCGCACCCACCCAACTTTGGCTATGATAGGGATCGCTGACGTCAAGGAAGTGGCGGGACTGATCGATGATGTCCGACGGCAAGAACGACGTCGGCGCAGCCTCCATATCGAGTCGATTTAGTAGACGTTTCGGCGATTGGTTTTCGATCCAACGAGGGGAATCGTGACCCAGTGGTTTATACAACGCGACGATGACTCAAATGATGTTGGGCCTCTCAGCCCAACTGATTTATTGAAACTTGTGCGCAGTGGCGAAGTCCGACCGGAAAGCGTTTTACGGAAAGACGATTCAGCTTACTTCCGCGCGAGTGATGTAGGCGGTCTGTTCGAAGCCGCGATGCGTCCGACAATCGAGTATTTTTGCCCACGGTGCAAAAAAGAGGTCTCTGAACCGCCCGTGATGTGCCACCATTGCGACTTCAATGTCGTTCAGGCGTTAACACGCATCACCGAAAACACCATCTCGAATCCCGATGAAAAGCCGATCGGTCAGCAGGCCGGCAAAAGTGTAAAAAAATGGCTGCTTCGCAAGCAAGCGACAAAAGCGAAACAAAAAGACTTGTGACCCTTTCGCGAGAAGACTTCTTTTGCTCTGGGTCATCTCTAGATTTTACATCGATCAGCCACGCGGTCTCCGATGCCAACAATCGACGTCGCGTGATTGCTGGGAACGGACTGGATTGACTAGCATTGCTCCGAATCAGCGTACCGGACTCGAATCTGCCTACTGCCCCTAGATCCGTATGCTGCCACTCAGATTCAACTTGACCACGATCTAGTACTGCAACTGAGCCCCTAGTGAGAGTCCAACCATATAAAAGTTGGTCCCGCCATCGGTAAGGTTACCGCTGGACTGACTGATTTGGCGATTGAAATTGCCAGGGGCCGTTGCAACATTAGCAAAGTACCAAAACTCACCCCCAGCTCGCAGTGACCAATTACCAAGTCGATACCGGAAACCTGCACCAAGCTCGACAAGACCGGCTAACTCGGTACTATCATCCAAATTCAAGACGACACTCGTACCGAGGTTGTCCGCCGAAAAACGCGAGTCGATACAATCGACGAAACCTGCGAAACGCCCGCGGAAGTCAGTGTAACCGCGGCGGCAGATTGGGTAGAGTAAATCGAGGCCGAGCTGTAGCCCATACATTTGATTGTCAACCTGGCTCTGAACAAAACCTGTTCCGCCTGCATTTTGACTGAAAAATTGAAAGTCTTCGCTGTAATCAATGTAGCGGAAACCGAACAAAAGTTTTGCCATATCGCCCGAGACGAAGGTACGGTTCACCTCGCCGCTCCAGTACTCTGCCTGATAAGTCTCGCTTTGAAAATCGGCATTACTAAAGGCGGAAAAATCGCCTGGGAGCAGCGGAAGAACCGGATCGATTAGTGATTCGATTCCAAAAGAGGGATCGGTCACCGATGCGTCTGTGTCCCACTCAAACGGTCCCGTGAAGCTAATCTCGCAACCCCGCAGGCAATCCTGAACACAACCAAAAGTGAGTCGTCCAGCGTATTCGCGACCGAACCCCTGCTTGTAAAAGTTCCCAAGAGAACGATCGTCTCCCCCATCAAGATCCATGTACAGCAGGTCAACTCCGACATACCAATAGGGTCGACAAGGTGCACACGGATCGACCATGCCGTTATTGCATCCGTCGCTGCAAAGATTGCAGCCCTGGCAGGACAACAAACCAAGTCCTCTCGAATGGCCGCAAGCAACTCCACAACTGGTTCCACAAGAATTGCAATTCCCGTAGGCAACCTGGGCGATCAAGTCGGCGTTATCATCGTTCGACAAATACGAAGCGGCATCAACTACCTTGTACGACTGCCCATCATGTGCGAACACCCCATTTTGCACCGCTGATTTCAATTGGGTTTGGGCGTGTGCAGTGTTCGCTAGTGCGGTAACGGCGATGACACCACATAACGCCCAAAGATACCAAACAAAGCTGCTGCGTGTTACGCCGCAGTCGCGGTAGCTTGAAAAGATCTTCATGATCGGACCTCGTTGACTCATGCGACTTCGTGCCGCCAATTTGAAAACGTTAAAGGGGTTGTGTCTCTATTGGATGACAAGCTGATCCTGAACCGGGACCAGACATGCCTTGCGGATTATCCGCAAAACCTCTCGAGCGGTTTTGTTGCTGTCACATGTACCACCCACGACAAGGTGGTTACGGGACACACTCAACTTAACTTTGCAATCTGGAAATGCTTGTTTCAAAGACCGATTCAATCGATCACATTGCTCTGTCAATGGCGTCGCGAATTGCGTTCCCGGCTCGCTTACGTGAATTTCGAAACCGCGCGTTTGAGTTTTTGATGTTCCGCTAACGGCCGCGTGGACGACGATACGCGTCGTCCCGCTTTGAATCCCGATAAGCTTCAACTCGTTGGATCCACCACGCAAAACCTGGCAGATGCTCTCATCTTCGATTTCAAAGTGAGGGATGCTATCCCCAACTTTTAGTGACCGGGCTTTGCCACGTTGCATCGACAAAGAGGTGAACGGGCCTGCAAAAAATGTCTTGGCCGTCGGACTTTTACCTAGGCTAGGTCCCACAACGGGCCGCGCGACTGTCTCGACTTCAGCCGGACCAGCGAGGTCCGACGCTGAAATTGCGGGCGGTAATTGCTTCACGGCAACAGGCAGCCGAGCGCCTTTGATGCCTGCGATTTCCCCAATAATTTCGCCACTGGATCCCACGCTGCCATCAAGCAACACAGCACCATCCTGCGACGGGACTCGATCGGACGCGATCCCCTCGTTCGGATCAACAGAAAGCACAGCCTCAGCTGCTTTCAAAATCTTGGGAACTAAATCATGTTTGATCACTTTATCGGCGGATACGTGGTCCTCAGACAAAGTGGAGGGATCCTCGCTGACTAAGGTGACCTCAGCATTCGCGATAGGCTGCTGTCCCTGCAGCAGCTCACCCAGGTTTTTCTTTGGAATTGTCACGACATCGCCGCCATCGGCTTCAAGACGAGGTTGAATCGACCTCTCGCTGGCGATGCTCGGAGACACCGTCTCCGGGGCTGCATCCGTCTCTTCATCGCTCAACACGAGCGGCTGCACCGTAACTGGCTGGAAACCACTGAACTGGCTTTCCCGCGGCTCGCTCGGTGCCGAGGTATCCACCGTCGGTAACGTTTCTATCGCCGCTAGATCCACGGTCGTCGGTAGATCCTCAGTCGCCGGTAGATCCTCAGTCGCCGCTAGATCCACCGTCGCTGCTAGATCCACAGTCGCTGCTTGATCCACAGGCGCCGTTAGATCCTCAGTCGCCGTTAGATCCTCAGTCGCCGCTAGGTCCTCAGTCGCCGCTAGGTCCTCAGTCGCCGTTAGATCCTCAGTCGCCGTTAGGTCCTCAGTCGCCGTTAGGTCCTCAGTCGCCGCTAGGTCCTCAGTCGCCGCTAGGTCCTCAGTCGCCGTTAGGTCCTCAGTCGCAATGAACGGACCTCTCCCCACCGAGGCCATCTCTTGCGGCCGCGCCTCCAAAGACTGGCTGGTCGAGTGGACATCTCGGGCATCGGCCACCTTATCGACTAGCGGCACCGCAATTTTCTCGGAGTTCCCAAACGCTGCAGGCGGTTGTATGACCACAGGTTCGACTTCGCTCGGCCCCATCACCAACGGCACATCGTCGATCTGGCTCAGACTTGAATCGGGCGGGGAATCAACTTCATCCGGTGCGAATTCCAACTCCGGCGTGGCTGGCGTGATCAGCAGCGGTGCCGCAAGTAACTCCACCTTGGGCATGTCTACCTGCAGCAGCTCAACCTTCCGCGAGACACGAACCGGGTCCGGTAACTCGTTCAAAGAGGCCGCAGCACGGGGTACCGACGACACAATATCATTGTTCGCCGTGGGACCCGATGAGACAAACTCGGGAGGAAGCCCCTGATCCTCCTTCTTTTCTACTGATTGCTTGTCCTTCGCAATGGAGTCAATACCATCCGAATGCTTGGCAGTCACGGTCTTGCTTTCCGTATCCTGAGCAATCGGGTCCCGCGTGGTTGTTTTCGAAGACAGGGAACGGGTGACTGGTGACGACTTTTTTTCGGAGCGATCTGAGAATGAAAACTGAATGGGCTTCCGTTCCTCAACCGATTTCGCCAATTTGTCACCAAAATGAAAAGTGGTTGGAGCTGCATCGGGCAATGTCGTAGCGCCCGCTGGGCGTTTGACGATTGTCGATGACTTGGATTTAACTAACGCGGGTTCAACTAACGCGGGTTCATCAGACGCAAATTCATCGGACGTCTTCACCAATGCGGGGTCAACGGTCACTGGTGCAAGCAACACTGGGTTTGCAAAGAAATCCCCCCCGGGTTGCACACCGCGTGCATCACCAAAAACCGGTGGTTCGCCCAGTCTTATTTTCGCGGCAAGAGAGGCTGATCCTGATTCGCTTCGCGTCACAGTATGCTGGGCGGGTTGCACGAAAGAAAGTTGCTTGCCGGTCACGGAATGTGTGCCGGCAGCCGGCCCAGCGCTTACAGCGACTGGCGTTACCGCGTCTGCAGTGATACCCGGAATCACTCCCGCTGTGATCGCAGGAAGGGCCTGGGTTTGTTCCAAGTTAGTGTTCTGCCGATGAACCGACCGAAGCAGATGATTGTTGCGAATCTCTGGCGATCCAGGTGCAGCAACATCGATTGTATCGCGGTCAACATGCGGCCTGTTCGGCTGATGGATCTCTTGTAGATCGATCGCTGATCCAACCGACATCAGCCGTTGGCTTGAAAGCGGTTGAGCGTCCGAGGCCTGCTGGACCGATGGAATGCTTGATGGATGCCCCGGCCGATAATACGGATTTGACCTGATGCTGCTATTGGACGGAGACGCGTTGAGTGGTAGTGGTGGTCTCACTTGACCACTGAGCATCTCCGGTCGGTCAGCAAACGCCGGCGAAGAGAACAGCAGAATCGCAGTTAGAATGTCGCGTCTCGCCCGTCGACTGGCCAAGATTCGTTTTGCCGTTCGCATCCTGCGTCCCTGCATCCGGATGATTCAATTCGATGCCCCTGCTGGTACACCACCAACGGTACCTCGGCATCGCCGGAACGTCGGATGCTTCGTTTATCGGATCACAATCGTGAAGACATTAACGATTCTGACAGTTCACAAACCTGTAACGATCGTTCGGAAACCGACAGAATCAAGTTCTTTCGCAGACAAGCGGGTGATGCGGGAACAACTTTCCGCCTGTAGGAGGGGCGAATTATAAAATTCGCAACAAAAACGACGGTGAAAGAGATCTTTGGCATACGGAAAGCTTGATTGAGCGATTGATTAATTGGTGGCCGGACGCCGCTGACGAATTGCTTCGTAAAGAATCACAGCCGCCGAAACCGAAACATTCAAGCTGTCAACCGTTCCAGACATTGGGATCTGAATCCCCTCCACCAGCTTTCCCGACACCCGCTGCCATCGATCTCCGAGGCCTGTTGCTTCGCTGCCTAGTAAGATCGCCACCGCGCCCTGGAGCGGAGCTTGCCAGAGTGGCTGCGAGGACTCAACCCTCGCCGCCAACAAGCGAATGGAGTGTGCCGCCAGACATTTCGCGATTTCTGCTTGCGAACCCCTGGCATTTTTGACGTGAAACACAGCCCCCTGACTGCTGCGAATCGCGTTGGGATTCCAAAGGTCGCCCGACTCACATAGCAATACGGCATCGACCCCTACCGCATCCGCACATCGAAACACCGCCCCGAGGTTGCCTGGTTTTTCAACTCGATCTAGGATCATTACCAACGGATCGGCCGGCAACTGCAAATCCGACAAAGCTTGTTCACGTGGCTCCAATTCAGCAACAACGCCACGAGGCGACTGCCCGTAAGCAATTTTTTGCATGATCGATTCACCGACCCAGTGGAGCTGTCCGGCGGAATCGGCAGCCAGACAAATTTGCCTCGTCGCGGGATCGGAGCTCTGGCGTGGGTCGGCGCTCGTTTCAGCGACATACAACCCCAACAGCGGCAAACCCGCTTCAACCGCGTACCTTGTCTCGCGCCATCCGTCCACAATCACTCGTCCCGCTTTGCGACGGGCTCGATTGTCTCGCATCCGAATCAGATGGCGGATGGTCGGATTGGCAGTACTCTGAAGAACGATCGGCTTAGACGCACCCATGTAATCTCTCTATGATCTTGGTGAGTAAGCGAGACTATCCTACGGATTGCGATGAGCCTGAACAGCATGAGTCCATCTTTGCAGTGCCACCCGGTCGACAGCCATCGCGACCAAAGACAGTTTCTAGACCTGGAATGTCGGATCTATCGCGAGGATTCCAATTGGGTCCCGCCACTGTGGATGGTCCGAAAAGAACTGCTGGGGTTCAAATACCATCCATTCTATGACAGCGCTGAATCCCAGGCTTTTTTGGTTCGACGTGGTGATCGAGTCATTGGCCGCGTGTTAGCCATCGTCAATCATGCGCACAACCAACTCCACCAAGAAAAGCGAGGCTTCTTCGGGTTTTACGAATGCGAGAACGATCAAGCTGCCAGCGACGAGATGTTATCATCGGCTACCAAGTGGCTGGCCGATCGCGGAATGACCGATGTTCGGGGCCCGGTCCACCCAAGCCTAAATTATGAGTGCGGCCTGTTGGTCGATGGCTTCGATACCCCCCCCACCTACATGATTCCGTACAACTGCGACTATTACGGACGCCTGATCGAAAATTTCGGATTCACCAAAAGCCAAGACCTCTACAGTTACGATGCCCACATCGACATTCTCGACGACATAGATCCGAAACTGCAATTCGTGATTGATGAGGCAACCAGACGATTCAAGGTTAAGTGTCGACCGATCGACCGCCGTAACTTCGCCAAGGATGTTCGCTCTTTTCTTG
Source organism: Planctomycetota bacterium (assembly GCA_036339635.1). Lineage (GTDB taxonomy): Bacteria > Planctomycetota > Planctomycetia > Pirellulales > Pirellulaceae > Rubripirellula. The sequence goes on from JAYZAR010000227.1 coordinate 8,239, forward strand.
AGATCTACAACCTCTCGCTTCAACAAACCTGGGGTTATGTCCCGATGAGCGAGAAGGAGATTGATCACCAGGGCAAGGGATTACGACATTTGATCGTTCCTGAATTGACAAGTATTGCCGAGATTGACGGCAAACCCGTTGGTGCAGGATTTGGCTTGCTCGACTTCAATCAGCTCATCAAGAAAATCAATGGCCGGCTACTGCCACTGGGATGGCTAACGCTGCTCACGCAGAAACGAAAAATCGATCGCTTGCGTTTGATCAGCACAAACGTCTTGCCAGAGTACCAAAAATGGGGGCTGGGTCTGGTCACTTTGGCAAGAATCCTACCCGACGCGGTAGCCTTCGGAATCCGCGTTGGTGAATTTTCGTGGGTATTGGAAAGCAATCAATTGTCGCGTGGGACGATCGAACGTGGAGGTGCTCAGCGAACCAAAGTGCACCGAATCTACGATAAGCCACTCAACTGAATCGCGACCAAGGTGAATCGGATGACCAAATCTGCCGACAAAAGGTAAGATTCCGGACGTTTGCGTTCGCCACTCGCTTGATTCGACGGGTCGCCCTATCCATTGGCGACAGCACGAATCATAATCTTAGTTTCCATCGGTTTCGATTTTTCAGTCTGCCTCGTCATGCCGCAATGCAAAGTTGTCATCACCGGCGTTGGTGTCGTGTCGTCAATTGGCACCGGCGGTGATGCTTTTTTCCAGGCGCTGCTCGACAAGCGTTCTGGGATCACCTCACTCACAAATCGCACGGACGACGGCCCCCGCCCTGCCGAGAACGGTCAGCCCGCCGGCTTATGGATCGGCGGTCCCGTCCGCGACTTTAACGCCAAACAATATGTTCGGCCGCGAAAAGCGTTGAAGGTGATGAGCCGGGAAATCCAAATTGCTTTTGCAGCCTCGCAAATGGCAATCGAACATGCCGGCTTGGATTCTCTGGTCCCCGCATCTGCCGAAGGCCCACTCAAACCCGATTCTATCGGTACCGTTTTTGGTACAGAAATGTTCTACGGTCCCCCCGCGGAGATGGAAGACGCAATGCGTGCTTGCACCGATGGCGACGGGGCAATCGATACTTCACTGTTTGGCCATGCAGTAATGAAGAATCTGATGCCGCTTTGGATGCTTAAATATTTACCGAACATGCCTGCTTGCCATGTTGGAATCTCGATCAATGCTCAGGGCCCCAACAACTCAATCGTGCTCGGTGACGTCTCCGGCCCGGCGGCCTTGATTGAAGCGGCGTCCTGTCTTGAACGAGGGCCTGCCAGCATCATGCTTGCCGGCTCTTGTGGAACCCGAATCAACACGACCCGAATGAACTACTCGGGTGATCTGCCGATCGCCGATGTTTACCGCGACCTGGAGCGAAGCTCGCGACCTTTCGACCCCAAATCGCAGGGCGTTG
>JAYZAR010000228.1:0-11689 GCA_036339635.1 Planctomycetota bacterium
ACATTTTGTGCTAAATGGCTGGCCCAAAGATGAGTCAATCTTTAAGGATGCTGATGCTGTTGTATTTTTCATGGACGGTGGAAAACGACATGAAGTCGTTCAAGAGAACGGCCGACGACTCGCGGTGGTTGACGAGTGGGCCAAGCAGGGCATCGGGCTCGGCTTCATGCATTTCGGCGTTGAAGTGGTTGCTGACCAGGCGGGTGATCAATTCAAACGCTGGATTGGAGGACACTACGAACACATGCATTCATGTAATCCGATCTGGGAACCAAGCTTTCAGACCTTTCTAGATCACCCAATCACACGCGGGGTCAAACCATTTCAAATAAAAGATGAGTGGTACTTCAATATGCGTTTTGTAGCTGACATCAGTTGCAACGAATCTGCAAACATCGATGGTTTGAAATTCACTCCAATTCTGGTGGCATCACCTTCCGATGCTGTGCGCAACGGACCGTACGTCTACCCGAGAGGGCCCTACCCACATATCCAAGCCTCAAAAGATCGTGCCGAAGCAATGATGTGGGCGGTGGAACGCCCCGATGGAGGCCGCGGCTACGGATTCACCGGCGGCCACTTTCACGACAACTGGGGCAATGAGAATTTCCGCAAAGTCGTACTTAACGGACTCCTTTGGATCGCCAAAGCTGATGTCCCAAAATCAGGTGTTCAATCTTCAATCAGCCCGCAACAGCTCGACGCTAACCTGGACCCAAAAAACCGAAGATGAGAAAGACAACCATCTCTCGATGGGATCGGTGTCGCGTAAATCTCCAATGCACAAAGCACTCGCCGAATACCGTTTGGTCAGCGGCGGAATTTGTCGGAGCAAGCATCGAGGATGTCGCACCCTGTCGACCGGCGTTGCAGCGGAGGGGTTAAGATGGCAATCCACATCTCTGACTCATTGATCAAGCCACTTGATACGGCAAAGCGAATTCAAGGTATTCGACATTTGCTCTCGGCCTGACCGGGAAGATATCGCCCAAGAAAAGTCGAACGAACGGCGTTGACCAAGTTCGAGCGGTGATCTTTTACTCGGCCTTTTCGGGGACTTTTTCGAGGATGTCAAGCAGTACTTGGTCAGGTTCAACACCTTCCGCTTGAGCCTCAAAATTCAACAACACACGATGTCGCATCGCCGGCAAAAAGACTCGCCGAATATCCTCGAAGCTGACGTTGTAACGTCCATCGAGCAAGGCTCGGACCTTCGACGCCAAGGCCAACGTTTGCGCACCACGGGGACTTGCGCCCCAGCGAACATAGTTGTTCGTCGCATCGACGGAGTGAGGACCATCAGGATGCGTCGCCAAATTCAAGCGGACCAAATAATCTTGAACGTGGGGCGCTAAAATGACTTGCCTCACCATCTCCTGCCATTTGATTAACTCAGGCCCATCCATGACTCTTTCTAGTTCAATGTGCTCACCACGCGTGGTGCGTTCGACAATCGTATTCAGATCTTCCCGACTGCTGTAACCAACGACGAGCTTAAAAAGGAATCGATCCAGCTGAGCTTCCGGCAGAGGATAGGTACCCTCTTGTTCGATCGGGTTTTGGGTAGCTAACACGAAAAAAGGCTTCGACAATTCGAAGCAGTTTCCACCGGCAGTAACGGTTCCCTCCTGCATCGTTTCCAACATCGCCGACTGAGTTTTCGGGGTCGCACGATTGATTTCATCCGCCAGCAAGATCTGGGTGAAAACCGGACCGCGTTGAAACTCAAATCGGCGACGTCCATCTTCATCCTCCACGATCATGTTCGTCCCCAGAATATCGGCTGGCATTAGGTCCGGCGTAAACTGAATCCGATTGAAATCGAGCTCTAGCACCCTAGAGAGGGTACGAACCAACATCGTCTTGCCCAATCCTGGCACACCTTCAAGCAGGCAATGACCACCGCACAGAACGGCAGTCAAAACGCCATGAACAATCTCATCGTGCCCAACGATCACGCGCCCGATCATCTCACGAACGGCGTCATAACGATCACGGAACTCTTCGGCTTCAGCCTGCATTGAATCGACGGTCGTACTCATCGGTGCGCTGTGACTCCGGTCAAGAAAATTTGAAAGCGAATGGGCTGGTATGCCGACCGGTGATCATGATAGCTCATCAGCACCAATGGGGGTGACCAGGATGCACCGCGAAACATCCTATTTCGAGGCAAAGACCCGAACAATTATTGCGAAAGAGTTTGGGATACTTTCTCAACCTGGCGAAATACCCTCAGAATGTTGCCACCGAGAACTTTGCGGATTTGCTCCTCGGTATACCCGCGATCGAGCATTCCCTGAGTGATCACTGGATAGGTACTCACATCACCCAACTGTTTGGGAAGTGCCGGTACACCATCGTAATCGGAGCCTAGACCAACATGATCAATGCCGGCCATCTTGACGACATGGTCGATATGATCCAGGACGTCATGAATATCACAAGCGTCGCTTCGCGGATTAGCCTGTTCCCACTTGCGAAGCTCGCCACTTGCTCGTTCCAGGTCGTCACTGAATTCTTGGTTGAATCGCTTCCGCATCGCAGAGCGTAACAGAGAACGTCTCGCGTCGACCGCATTCACAAAATCTGGGAAGAAATTGATCATCACGACTCCGCCATTCTCAGCCGTCAACTTCAATACATCATCGGGTACGTTCCGCGGATGATCCGCGACTTTCCTCGCCGACGAATGAGAAAACATCACAGGTGCCTTCGTCACAGCTAAGGCTTGCCGCATACAAGCGGGCGAAACGTGTGATAGATCGACGATCATACCCATTCGGTTCATCTCTCGAACCACTTCTTCACCGAATGCGGAAAGCCCGCCTGAGATCTCCTCATCGCTGCAAGAGTCGGCCCACGGCAAAGACATTGAATGCGTCAGTGTCATGTACCGCGCACCTTGTTTGTACAATTGCCGCAGCACGTTAAGGGAATTCTCGATGGAATGCCCTCCTTCGACTCCGATCAACGAAGCGATTTTCCCCTCGCCACAGATCCGCTCAATATCAGTGGTCGAACCTGCCAATCCAAACGTTGTTGGATATGCGGCAACCATCCGCTTGACCAAGTCAATTTGCTCTAGCGTTGTTGTGAGCGAATTACCTTTGGCGGAAGTCGATGTCGGCACGAAAACCGACCAGAATTGCGCACCGACCCCTCCCTGACGCAATCGAGGTATATCAGTATGGAACTGGGGTTGACTTGTCGATAAATCAAATTGGGCGAGAGTCCGCTCAGTCTCCCGTATAGCCCACGGCAAATCATTGTGACCATCGACAACCGGCGCGTTTTGATGAATCGCTCGTGCGCGATCAGAAACACGAATCGGGGGCTTTGAAACCGTTGTCTCCTGCGCCGCGATACCAAGCGGTAACAAACCAATCAAACCCAAAACCAAAAACATCACATTCAATCGGTACATGCTAGTTTCTCCCCAATACATCTATCGACAAACCAAAGCACTCGCCAACTCGTCAACATTTAAAAAATAGGGTCTAACGTGGATTCTTGTAAGCCAACTGCTCGTCGTTTTGATTAACGTGACTCACCGAGGTCAATTCTTGCCCAAAGGTTTATTGGGTGGTCATATCCTGCTTCAACTGTTTTAGCACATCCCGCTCGGGACGCCTCTTATAGAACGGATCTAACGGATAACAACCACTGACCAGTCCATTGCGTGGCGCGGTGGTGCAATCGCTGAAGGTACGACATATCTTTTTCCGCATTATGAGCTTACCCTCCAGCACGTCGGCGGGTAGATCAGGGTAAGACAGCACCATCCGCCCCAAGCCCACGGAATCGACCATGCCAGCTCGGACCACAGCCTGCCCCACATGGGGTAGCCAATCCTGCAAATAACTGTACCCCGAACCCACAAATCGCTGCTCAGGATACTGCTGCTTCAAAGCTGCCGTCGCATGAATCTGCCGAGCAACCCCGACCAATGGATCTTCCGGCGGTTGGTAGCCATCACAAGGTGGAAAGTACGCCGGTCGCTGGATATGCGGGTTGTAATACGGACTTCCGGCAGTCGTGCAAATCAGGCGGATACCCAACTCTTGAAGCAGTTCAATGAACTTAGCTGGCTCTCGCAAATCAAGCTTTTGCCCACTGGCGTCACCTCCGAACGCCAATCGTGCATCTGCGGATGACTCTGGTACTCCGATCTGATCTGGACCTGGTCGGAAGGGAATAAAGTCAAAGACGCTGAGTCGTACACCGATCATGAGCGACGGCGACTGAGCGCGAATGCCACTAACGATCTCGCGTAGAAAGCGGGTCCGATTTTCAAAGCTACCACCAAATTGCCCAGGTCGGTCGTATCCGCTCAGCAGTTCATGACCGAGGTAACCGTGACAATGTTTGATATCGACAAAATGAAAACCCGCCTTTGCCGCCAACCCTGCCGCAATGATGAATTGGTCAATCAATCGATGTAATTCATCATCACTTAAAATGGTTGAATCATCGACGATGCTCAACCTCGCATCGAGACAAGGATTGCGTTGGACCGTCAGTGGTTCAGCCACGGCGCGATCGTTGGGCCGAGCAAAACGCCCCGAGTGCGTTAACTGCAACCCAACCAGCAGATCATCCAAGGCTCCAAATCGTTCATGATGTGTCGAAATCAATTCCGCCCGCAGCGATTCAATTTCCTGCAAGTTTTGATCGTTGATCATCAATTGATTGGGGTTCGCGCGACCATCATGGCGTACCGCGACTGCTTCACCACCCCAAATGAGCTTTGCGCCACTTAGGCCAAAATTCCGCCAACGCTGAATCGTCAAATCACTCGGGCGACCATCGGCCGTACCATCCCATCCCTCCATTGGAAGAATACAAAACCGATTTCCTATTTGGCGGCCTTCAACCTCGAAGTTTTCGGCGAACGGCGATTGACCGGAGGCAAGACTCTGCTCATCGCATGGCAAATCGATCCCAAGCTCTTCAAGTCGAGCGAGAAGATCTTGATGTGTCTTAAGACTGGCGATTCTAGGAAAGCTCATTCGCCGTATGCCTCCATGCGCCGATCCAGATCCGCCGCGATCTTGGCCAGTACACTCAGATCCGAATCGGGACGACGTGGCGATCTAGGGTGAGGATGGTTTTCCTTGATCATGCCACGAAGTTTCAAGAACATTGCCGCGGAATGCTTGTAGGCGGGCGCGGGATCACGAAAGCCGAATGCACCAAGATACTGGAGCAGGTCATTCAATTCGTAGAATCTCGCATCACCTGCTTCCCACATCGCATCCCGCTTGGCAAAGGCGTCCGGCGCAAAAGTGCTCAAGCCAAGCAAGTAGTCACTGCCATACATCACCATATCAATCGCCAGATCGTTTCCAGTAAACACTTTGAAATCGGGCCGCACTCGATTTCGCAACTCCAAACGCTGCCATTCAGGCTCACGCTGTAAAGAAGAGTGTTTCGCACCGATGGCATTCGGGATCTGCATTAATTGCTCGTAAACTTCGAGCGAGTAGATTCTGCCAAACGGGGCAAAAACCTTTCCTAGCTCGAAAAAAAGAAAAGAGTCGCAATCTGCGGCAAGCATCGTGTACGCATCCACAATCTCAGGGTCCGGCAATTCGATCAGACCATATGACTGAAAGAAAACCGGAGTTCCCGAAGCGGATTGAATTGATTCGATCCCTCGACGATAGGCATCAGCCGCAAAGGGAGCCTCCGCCTGATCCGCGACAAAGACACCGGCAATAAAGTCCCGCCCCGCCGCGATCTGCTGACTTCGATGCAGCACCTCCGTGCGCGTCGCCTCATCAATCAGATTTGCATAGCCTGTATCCATGTTGACTGCTGGGATTAGTCCAGCGTCAAAGGTGCGGCGTAAGTGCTGGTCAAATCCACTCCAGTCAACCTGATCGACGCTCTCAAAGGGCAACAAGATTGCCGATATGCCTGTTATCTTGCGGTGAGGCACCACTAATTGAAGTGGATCGATCGAGTTTTCGGTCGTGGTTGACATATCGGTTACCTGTGCTGGTTTTTTCCACCTGTGCTGGTCTTTGCCAAAGAACCCGTACGTTACTTGCTTCGCAATCATTCGTCTTGGAAAATCGGGCTTTCGGACAGTTTGCAATTCGGGCAGGAAGGGGATTCATGGCCATTTCATTAACCGATCACGCTTTGCCAGAAAAACTTCCAGACTGGGGCGTATTGGTTCTAGAAAGCCACCATAGCCCACAATTCGAAATGGAATGGCGAACTCACCCATTTGTGAAGGTCGTTTATGTACTCCGGGGCTGTGGCAGATTCCACCTTGGCGGGAAAAACCAAACTTTTTCGGCCGGCGACGTCATCCTGATCGCCCCTCAAATCCGCAACCGTATCGTCGACGATCCAGGTTCCGCAGCCAGTCTGTATGTCTGCTGCATGGCAACCTCGCTGTTTGACTTTGACACGCGCCTGCTCGAACGCCTACCGACCCACATTTTGGTTCGTGACGGCCAGTTTGCTAATCGGGTCGCTTCACTTCTTCGCCGATTGGTTCACTGGCAAGATTCTACGTCTCGCAGGCGTCCAGCGGGGATGGTCGCAGACGCGCTCAAACTCATGATCACAATCGACCAGCGAAACGAACAAATCGTGCAGCGTACGCTGCTGACATGCGATGAACGCGCACTTGTCCAAGCATATCTCGATTCCTTGCCTTCCCGATTCTTTGACGAAACAACCATCGATGCTGCGGCCCGCCAGTTGGATATCCCACGTCGGACCTTCACCAAACTATTCACAGAATTGGCGGGAGAAACTTGGCTGCATCGAGTACGGCGACTAGCAATCGACCATGCGAAGCGTCGCTTGCAGCACACCGAACTACCGATCGCATCGATCGCGTTCGAATGCGGCTTTAACGACCTATCAACGTTTTACCGACAATTCAAAACCCAAACCGGCCAATCACCAGGTCAATACCGCAATCAGCATGAGGCCAGCTGATGGATTTACTTTCCAATCCGATAAAGCGCTTGATCGGTCCGGAGCAGCAAATCACCCTTCACTACCGCGAGTGACGCAAGTGTTCTCTCCCCGATCTCATTTTCAGACACCTGATCAAACTCGGGCCCAGCTCGAACTACAGTCGTCACTCCATCTTCACTTGTAAAATAAAGGTTGCCGCCCGCAAGTAATGGAGATGCAGAGAATCCCCCGCCAATACGTTTTCGGTAACGAATCTCACCCGTCACTGCATCCACGCACAGTGCGATCCCATCGTCGCTAATCGAATAAAGCAAGCCTTGCGAAGCCAACATAGAAGGCGTCTTCGGAGCGTTTCGATCAACCCGCCATACCACCTTTGAGTCGGTGACGACACCGCTACCACTGGGGTCAATCGCCAGCATTTCTGGCCGGTCAAAACTTGTGGAGATGTACACTAAGCCACCGTGAAAAATCGGCTTGGGAACGACGGAATATCCCTCGTACCGCACATCCCAAATCACTTTTCCATCGTCAGGATTTAGCGATAAGACACAATCACTTCCAGGGGCAACTATCTGCTTGCGGCCATCGACTTGAATCACTGTCGGCGTACAAAACGAGAAGGTCTTTTTCGCTGATACGGTCCGGGGTGTCTCCCAAACCAACTTACCCGTTTCGGCATCTAACGCGACAACCCTGGGGTTCTTGTCACCATCACAAGTAAAAACCAATCGACCATCCACCAATACTGGGCTGCCACCGTTACCGTGGGTTGGTCGAAAATACAAATCACGATTCTGCCATAACAATTGACCGTCACGGGTCAAACAGGCGGTTCCTTGATAGCCAAAGTGCACATAGACGCGATTACCGGACAGGATGGGTGTCGGACTAGCGTGGCTATTTTTTGCATGAATCCGTGCTGGACGCTCCCCTGATTGACGCATGACGTCGATCGTTTGCGACAACTCGCCTTTCTCGACATCCACAATCAATAAACAAAGTCGCAGCTCATTCTCAACATTCTCCACTGGAATCGCTGCTGTCAGATAAGCCTTGCCATCACCGACAACCGGTGACGACCATCCTTGCCCTGGCATCTCCATCCGCCACCGGATGTTGTCGGAAGCCGACCATTCAATCGGTAACTTTTGATCAACCGCAACCCCGTTACCGTTGGGCCCACGAAACGCCGGCCACGGATCATTCCCCTGAATGCTCGTTACCGGCACAACGAAGAGGACCGCAACTTTGAACAGCATACGCATAATGAATTCCCTTTTCGCCAAGACACACCCTGGCACCCTTGAGATTGACCAATGGCAAAGCGATCTCCGAATCTATCGCTAACTCCTCATTCCGCGATGAACCATCCGCGATAAACCGTTAGTCGTTTTACCAACGACTGATCGCCTCATGTTCAATTGTGAAAACGCCTTCTTCGCTAAACGACCAAGCAAGAAAGACCCTCTATTTCAATGCAACGATGTAGCAGATCCAACTGGGATCACTGGAAGCATCGTCGGCACGATACCACTCGCCATACTCGTCCTCACTCTCGTCTTCACTCTCGCTCTCCCAGTAAACATGACTCTCCCGAAAGCCAGCTTCGGATAGCATTTCTCGAACCTCAGGAATGGTCCAGAAACGCCAATCGTATTCAAACGCATTTTTCAACTTACTGCCATCAGCAAACTTAAAGCTAATTGAAAAACGAGCCTCTGCGGTGACAGGATTAAAGGATGCTTGTTTCCAATGATATTTGAAGCCTTTTTTCCCCTTCACGATGGTTCGCTTGTCGACCAGACCTTCTTCGTAGCATTCGCCACCGCCCATCATGTCCATCACCATGATTCCATCAGGCTTCAGATTCGAACGAGCGACTTCAAAGTACTCAATCACTTCGGAGCGTTTTTTAAAAATCCAAAACGAGAAGTTTTGGGCCGCCAGGATATCGACCTGAGGCCGATTACGTTTGCGTACATCCTGCGACAGCAGCCGAACTCGTTGCTGCTGCGACTCAGACAACTTGGACAAATTGTTTTGGCGACCCCAATCCAAAGTCACATCACACAAATCGACTCCCAAAGATGTTCGACGCGGGTTTGACTTCACCCATTCACAACAAACAGCAAACGTGCCACAGAAATCCTCGCGCAACGTATAAGGTTTCCGGCGATTGGCATCTCGAAAGGCTTGCTCAAAAAACTCCACTTCGTGATCAGGCGTCTGCACTGACTTCTGGTAGCAAGCGAACTTATCCGCCGCTGCTGCAAGTCTTGCATTTCCATTCCCGTGCTTCTGCTTCGATTTTGCCATCTTAGTTGTCCGTCATGTTGTGCATCGTCGTGTTGCGAGATCACAGAAAAGCTGATGCTCGACTGAGCGATCAGATCCAAAACTCGCAGGGCGTAACGCTGAGCGTCACCACCACCTCCAATTCTATCTATCTTGCTCGGCCGAATCTCGTGACGTAAGCCATACGCGACCAAGAGACCAATCTTTTTTGGGCTCTGCCAATTGCCGGTCAGACGACGTTCTACTACGGGGAATGTTATGTGGCAATTGCCGCGTCGGCATTCGAGGCGTTTTGCCCCAAGATCTCGGATGCTCGTTTCGGGCTGAATAGCGGATCGCTACGACGCGTCGACCTTCCCACCGCTGATGGTTCGGTTCGCTACTACCTGGATGCTCGTCGTCGAGTGAAGCGAGTAGAATGAGCTAAGGTGGTTGTAATTGCCAATTTTTTAATATTCGCTCACGCTGCTGTTTCTGATCGATGCTGAATCCCGACACACGGACCGCTACACGTCGCCAGCTATTTGAGACCTGCGGGGTTGGCTTGGGCAAGCTAGCACTCGCGTCTCTGCTTTCCCATGAGTTTGCATCGTCAACGGCACGGGCGGCAATGCTGGCACCCGCCGACGGCCTGCACCATCCAGCTCGTGCACGCCGCGTCATTTACCTTTTCATGGCAGGCGCGCCGAGCCAATTGGACCTATTCGACAACAAACCTAAACTTCGTGAACTCGAAGGGAAGCCTATCCCACCCTCAGTGATTGCCGGGCAACGCTATGCGTTTATCCAGCCCAATGCGAATGTCTTGGCGCCTCGGTTTACATTTTCCAAACATGGTCAGTCGGGTGCGGAATTAGCAGACGTGATGCCACATTTGGCAACCGTTGTTGATGATGTCGCATTCATCAAAAGTGTTCATACAGATCAGTTCAATCACAGTCCCGCGCAATTATTCTTCAATACGGGGAGCCCGATCCCTGGACGGCCCGCAATGGGCGCATGGTTGAGTTATGGAATCGGCAGTGACGCAGACGACTTACCGGGGTTCGTCGTCTTAAAGAGCGGCGGTAGCCTTTCGGGAGGTGCCGCAATGTGGAACGCGGGATTCTTGCCAGGACAACACCAAGGCGTCCCCTTTCGCTCCAGCGGTGACCCGATTCTACATGTCGCGAATCCGAAGGGCGTAGACACAACCGCACAACGGCAAACAATTGATCTGATCCGTGATCTCAATCACCATCGATTACAAAACACAGGTGCGGCAGCCATTGAAGCACGAATTGAATCATATGAGATGGCATATCGAATGCAGTCAAGAGCGCCTGAGTTGATGGACCTCTCGAGCGAAGACACGACGACGCTTGATAGCTACGGAATCAAGAAAGAAGACTCAGGCTCCTTTGCAAAGAACTGCCTGCTTGCCAGGCGATTGGCGGAAAGGGGCGTTCGCTTCATACAGGTTTATCACGCCGGCTGGGATCATCACAGCAATGTAGAAAATGGAGTACGCGGCCAGTGTCGACAAACGGATCAGGCGGCAACTGCGCTGCTAAAAGATCTCAAACAGCGTGGCATGCTAGATGACACACTTATCATTTGGGGTGGCGAGTTCGGCCGAACCCCCATGGTGGAAGCGAGTGGTGCACTCGGGCGATCGCTCGGTCGCGACCACCACCCTCAAGCATTCACGATGTGGATGTCGGGGGGTGGGATCCGTGTTGGTCAAACGATCGGAGCAACCGACGAACTTGGCTTCCACCCAGTTGAAAACCCGGTGCATGTCCATGACGTCCAAGCGACCATCCTGCACCAACTGGGTATTGACCATGAGCGTCTAACGTATTCCTATGCTGGTCGCGACTTTCGATTAACCGACGTTCATGGTCATGTCATTGAGCCACTTGTCGGCTAAGCTACCTCGGAATGCCAGACTTCAATTCCCCTAGCCGTTGCTCCGAATGACCTCAACGTCGCCATCGCCTGCCAACAAGCAAACGCAAACCGACCCGAATGATGATCGAGAATTGTACGTCATTGATGACTTTGGCTCGATACCGTGGTTACAGGCACGGCCCTTGACCACTTCGTTCGGCAATTGGATCGCCAAGGGCTGGCGCTACAAAATCTTACGAAGGGAGGCACGTCCCAAGTTCTTGGTCGAGTGTGGACGGTTCGTCTCGGCGCGACACGTTCCCAAGCGAATTCAGAAGTACTTCGACCAACTCACGCCTAACCTGAGGTCACAAGAGTTCATCGAAACATTTCAAGGCACGATGGCCGCCCTAGGTCCTTATTCCACCGCGACCCTCGGCATGAGTCGTAAGAATGGCGAGATCCATTTTTTCGCGACGCGAATCGTTACACAATTAAATCAGCAAATTCACGATGAACAATATTTTGGGTTCATCAGTTGGCTTTCCGACGAGTCATCGATTTGGACTTTATCGAG
>JAYZAR010000229.1:0-4255 GCA_036339635.1 Planctomycetota bacterium
GACTGGGCCGAGAAAACATTGAACCTGTGGCAAGACCGCTGCCAGGAAAAAGCGACTCAAGTTCAGCTTGTAATCGCAGGGAAAACGGTTCCCCAAGAAACGAAACAGCAACGACAGACCTTCGATCCGTCTCGCCCCGGGATAAAAGTTTGCGATTACCAAGCGGCAACATTGGAGCAAGTAAAAACGGGCGTTGATGCCGCCGCGAAAGACGCATCTGGTTGGAACCGGCGTCCGCTCGAGGACCGACATGATCTGTTTCGCAAAGTCGCACAGAACCTCCGTGTGGCGAGAGGAGACTTAATCGGAGCAATGCTGGCCGAAGGTGGGAAAATTGTCTCTGAAGGTGATCCGGAAATCAGCGAAGCAATCGATTTCTGCGAGTTCTATCCACTCACGGTTAATGACTGGGACCAATGTCCGTCGATTTCGATGAGACCGCGGGGAGTGGTCGCCGTGATCACGCCCTGGAACTTCCCCCTGGCCATCCCATGCGGTGGAATCGTCGCAGCGCTCGCGGGCGGAAACCGCGTGATCCTTAAGCCAGCCAGTGAAACGGTGTTGGTCGCTTCGCTTCTATGTGATGCTTTTTGGAAGGCTGGGGTTCCACGAGATGCACTACAACTCATCCCCTGTGATGATGAGATTGCGGAGGCCGGCTTGGTATCCAATCAGATGGTCGATACCGTTGTCTTGACAGGTGGGACATCGACGGCGCAACGAATGCTGAAAGTCAGGCCTGGCTTGCATCTACTCGCCGAAACGGGTGGTAAGAATGCGACGATCGTGACCGCCATGGCGGATCGCGATCAAGCAATCAAAAACATTATCCATTCGGCATTCGGTCATGCAGGCCAAAAGTGCAGTGCCACGTCACTGCTTTTGTTGGAACAGGAGGTTTTTGACGACCCGCATTTCCGAGAAGCACTTGCGGATGCGGTGGAAAGCATTCAAGTTGGATCCGCCTGGGAGCTGGCCACACGCATGGGACCGCTTATCACGCCCCCTGGTAAAGAACTTACCCGAGGAATGAAAACACTTGAAGATGATGAATCCTGGCTCGTTGTCCCGGAAAATATTGTCGGCAATCCAAATCTGTATCGCCCAGGCGTGAAGTGGAACATTCGATCGGGCAGCTTCACCCACCTGACCGAATTGTTTGGCCCGGTGCTTGGCGTCATGTCGTTTCGCCGACTCGAAGAAGCAATCGAAATCGTCCGCTCAACTGGGTATGGATTGACCAGCGGCTTGGAAAGTTTGGATGAACGTGAGATCGAACTTTGGAAACAATCGATTCATGCCGGCAACCTGTACATCAATCGGCCAACCACCGGCGCGATTGTGCTACGGCAACCCTTCGGTGGTGTTGGCTTGAGCGCCTACGGTCCAGGTGTCAAAGCAGGTGGTCCTCACTACACCTTGGCCTTGATGAATCTCAGCGACGGACAATCTCAGGACGTTGAGACTGACACGGCGGAGTTTGAGTCGATTCCACTTGATCGACTCTCCAATTGGATCTCTGAACTGGTGAAGCTTAATCAGATCGCCCCAACGACGGCGAGTGAATTACAGGGAGTAATCAATCGAAGCCGGACTGCTGTTGCCAAGGTATTTTCTCAACAACATGACACGGTTCGCGTCCTCGGTCAGGACAACCTTCGTCGCTACCGGCCCGCCTCAGGTATCACAATCCGAGTTGACCGGACCGATAGCTTGCGTGATGCTTTCGTTAGTTTGATCGCCGCGGTAGCGTCCGGCGTCCGATTGGTGCTGTCGATTGACGCAGAAATCGAAGACTCATCACGACAGAACTTGGAAGCAACTGCTGACGTCGTTCCGGGGCAAATCCATCCCATCGAGGAATCAGAACTTGAGCTTGAGCAAAGAATTCGAAAGCAAGATGTCACTCGATTGCGATTGCTCAATCGAGTCAAGCCTAATACTCCACTGGCAATTGCCGCAGCCGAGGCATTTGCGACCATCGTTGACGAGCCAGTTCTGACCGAAGGTCGAATCGAGTGCCTTCGTTATCTTGACGAGCAATCGATCTCCTACGATTACCATCGCTACGGCAATCTCGGACGTCGGTTCCATGAGTCGCGGCGAGCAGTTTTATAATGGCTGAGGGATGGACCGAATTAACCCGTGCGAAGCGACGCTCAAAACCCGAACTCCTCCATCCAACCGTCAACATCACCACCCACCTCCGGCTTAGCATCGCCACTCCCCTGCCCTTGCCCACTGATCTTGGCCTGCACGGATGGAGCAAGTCGATAATTCCCGTCCATCAACTGATCCAACCACACGTCCGAATCAAATGCAGTTGCACCTCGGCGACGCGCAGCAGCTTGAACACGATGATCACTCGAAACGACCGCTAGCTGCTTCGGGGCTGAATGGGCCGCGATAATCTCTTCCAACAAATCATCTGCCTCAGGGTATCCCACCGCAAACCAAACTAGAATGTCATTCAACTCGTAGCGGGCAGAACGATCGCGTGGCGGCTGTCGCGCATCGAAGACTAAGCAAGTTCGACGACGAACACGGTCGTCCAAGTGTTGCCAAAGTCGATCAATCAGCTGCATCCGCTCGCGGTGCAGCCAATGATCATCAGCACCCCGTCCCGGTGGTGCCACCGGCGGAATCACGTTGTAGCCGTCAATCAAGAGTAAAAGGGACACCCCCGAATTGTAGCGACTTTGGAGCCACATTCAGAGAGCGTCTGTCAATCGATGTTCCGAATGACCCGAACCGAAGGACCGCTAGAAAATTGATAGATCCGATAAGCGAAAAACCCAATTACTAATACCGCTAGTAGAGCGGCCGCCATTATTTTCGCCCGATCAGCATCAGCAAACAGGCTTACAGTTGATCGCTTAGCACCAACTGGATTCGAAGCAGCTTTGAGCGTTTTGGTGGCTCGTGGTCGCGGGGATTGAGATTTCGCCCGACTCGGCTTATTTTTTGCCTTGTTATCGGCCAAGGACTCACTCACCTTCTTTGTCGGGGCCTGAAGACCATTGACCGCTGATTCAATCACCTCGGATTCGACCGCCTCGGGCGAATCGGTGGAAGCCACACGATCGGACTCAAAAACGTCCTGAAAGTCATCCAAGTCCGTCATCGTCTCGTTGGTCTCGCTGGGCGCTGGGCGATTGCCACCCGAACGTATCTGCTCGTACCTCGTCTCCCGTTCAGCGTCGTCGGCATCCGATAACATGCTGGCGACATCGATGCTTTCCCATGGCTCAGAAGTCACCATTTTCTGGCCACGCTCGTTCTCCTGTACGTCGCACAGGGTTTGCAGCCTGACATGAAAGACAACTTTTCCGCATCGCAACTCGTCACCATCATTGAGCAGCACCCACTGGCTTCCTTCCAACCTTTGCTGGTTGACTTTCGTCCCGCTGCTACTGTCTAAATCCCGCACCCGTATCTGAGAGTTCATCGAGTAAAGCAAACAATGACGCCTACTGACGGAGCGACTCTTCGGCCGGATTTGGCATTCCTCATGCCGACCAATCATGTAGTAACCGTCCTTCAAGCTTGCCTCCATTCCGGCTTGGCTACCGACAGCAAGCACCAAACGAGCGGTTTTCTGTTCGATTTTTCCGGGACGAAGCAAGGCGATCACTAGATTGTTTAGTGAGAGGATTCGAAGTTATTCACGCACAATCACAACGTTGCCGTTCTCCAACGACTTTACCGCTGGCACGACTTTAGCCTCAGGCCGCACAAAGGAATAAATCGCCAGCACTACCACGGCAATCAAAGCAAGAACCGCAAAGGCTAGCCCCACTCCCAACAGGACCTGCTGAGTCCCGTTAGCACGGGAGAGCGGTCCCGCCTGATTTTTCGATTTCGTCGGTTGCTGTTGGTGATAGTACGATGCCGGAGCCGGGTGGCTTGAAACATTGTCTTGCTGCAGATCAGGCGCCACAACTGAACGTGAAGCCCCGCCAAGATCGATCGGAGGCAAAGCTTCAAAGTCAAAGAACTCATCAACCTCAATAACCACCTCCCCATCGGCTGATAACGATGTGTCGTCCAAGGTCGCCCGGTACACAGCATCATCGACAGCGGTATCGCTGAGCGGCTCGACACTTCGTGGAGAATGTCGTGATGGCTCACCAACAACCGCACCAAGTCGCGTCAACTGAGCCAAAAGCTCAACCGCTGATTTGGGTCGATCGGCGGGCTGCTTGGCCATCATTCGTTTCAACAGTTCAGCGATTGCCGAGGGGCAATCCGGCCG
>JAYZAR010000230.1:0-13606 GCA_036339635.1 Planctomycetota bacterium
CAAGTCCGAGGCGTGACTCTCTGTGAAGCGGATGAATTCTTGTGTTGTTGAAGTAGTGCGAGTTGAAGCTTTGCTGGGCCGATTGTCAGAGAACACCTCAGAACCGAATTGACATAGCCAAGTCACCTACGGTTGTCTGACTTCGATTCACCGCGACCCGATCCATCACGCTTAACACCTGGCACTTGGTTGAATGTCCAATAGACTTCCTCGGCAAAACCTGCACCATCGACTGACTTGACTTGCAGTCGCAGATGAACTTGATCAACAGGGCGGAGTTCCGAGACGATTAGCTTGACACCGTCCCCAGCAGGATCGAGCGCAATCGATTCGATTTTCAGTGGTTCGACCCCCACTTCATCGGTGAGTGGCGAGAATTTTTCGGAACCGTATTGACTACGCCAATGGTAATTCCATTGCTCGACGGTGTAAGAATGGAAATCTGTTGCGACACTCGGATCGAGCTGGAAATTGAACTTCAAACGCAAGCCATCCCTTTCCAGCTGGCAATCCGTCAGCAGTTTCGGCGGCGTGCCGGTGTACCGCAATCGCTGAATACCGCCGTCCATCAGACCAACTCTTCCACCCCCATTCCAGCCCTGCAATCCGGTCGCGTAGACCTGTCCATCGGCAGGGTTGACCTGTGCTCGCATGATGCCTGTTCGAAAGTTGAACGGTAACTTGACGATCGCTGCTTGGGAAACATCATCGAAAGCCTGGATCATCAGATAGTACATCCAACCTTTTCCGAAACTGGTATGGAGCAATCGTCCCGATAGCGGCCCCCAACGAGAATCATCTACCCACAATTGGCCGCCGGATGAATTATCAAAATCCTGAGGCATCCAAACCAAGGGGGGCTCAAAAGTGTCAGGCGGCACCACTTTTTTCACATCGATGGTTCCGCCACCTGGTTCCCACATACCGGGGATGGAATACGTCTGAACCCATCCATTGAAACTACCTGGCTTTACTTGGCTCACTTTCGAAGCGGGCGTCCACTGGCCCTGGTTATCACTTACCGTTGGTCGATTCCCGGGCAGCATGCCCATCCCATTCGGCGTCCGAAATCCGGTGCAATAAACTTCGCGTTGCTTTCCATCGGGAGAAATTCTCATCACGCAACCTGGAATTTCTGAATCACCACCGTGGCCGCTTTTTGCGTAGTAAAAATTTCCCACATCATCCACCTGCAAATCAAAATTAAACGAGTGGAAATTAATGGAGACGTCTGTATCGGCAGAGAAACTCTCGTAAAAATCTGCTTCACCATCTCCGTTTTCATCGTGCAGCCGAGTCAGGCGGTCTTTGCAAGTCACATAAATGAAGTTGTCGACGACCTTGACGCCAAACGGTTCGTACAAACCACCAGCAAATCGCTTCCATCGCAGATTAAGCAATGACTGATCTACCCCCGAAACCACCCACACATCACCCCCATAGGTAGTGACCACCATACGACCGTCCGGAAAGAAATCAATCGCGGAGGTTCTGAACCAAGTATTCCAAGGTGTTTGATCAGGTAGCGTCAATGTGTCGAGTGCATACCCGGAGTCGTTCAAACCGAGTGTTCCAACCGTCGTAATTTCATCTGGCCACCGCAGTGAACCACCGTGAGTCTTGGCTTGTGGCGACGTAACCTTACCTGCTTGTCCGTCGGTTACTGCAGTGGCAAATGCAGCCAGCGACTCTTTTCCCTGCCCAACAGCTCGAACAACTTGCAGCAACTGTGATTCCTCGCTGGCTGGGATTTCCAAAAGGATGCGGCCGTGATCAACGTGCCACTTCAACCCCTTTACTCGTCCACGAATTCCCGCCACAGTGAACTCCGGCATCGACGCGTCACCACGAAACAAAACGGCGACGGCCCCTGCTGCTGCCTCTGTTTGCCCAACAGACACCCAGGGTCCTGGAGGGGGCGTAAGTCCCAGCCCATCTTCAAGTTCCGCGACACAGAGCAGCAAGCGTTTGCCCGGACCAATCTGCAGTGTGTGGGTCAGTGATGACTGCTCGGCTGAAGGCAATTCAAGAACAGGACGTCCATCAATCGAGTAACTGAGCACGACCTCGTCACCGTACAGATAGTGGCCACGGTAATCCAGCCAACGCTCGGGCAGTGGCCCCCGTGGCAGCAAACCTTCGACCGGGTAATCCAACGTTCCATCGTGCCCCCATCGCCAACCGGTCAACCCACGAATCGGTTCGCCATCAGGATCAGCGGTGCCTTCACCGCGATCGCGGTGATGCTGGGTTTCGCGAAGGTCCAAAAACCCACCCCGCCAGACGCCCGCTTGATCCATTCGATGTAAATCGTACGAAAGTGTTACCTCGCCCAGGCGAACACTGAGAACACTCGTAAACTTGCGTTCCAATTGCGAAGCGAGCGCGGGTCCATAATCGCGATCCACCCAATCAATTTCTGTTCCGTTTTTTTCTCCTTTTGGCAGCTGATCCAAATAATCTTGGTCCACTTGGAAGTACGAAGGATTGCTCGCCTTCATAAATCGCTCACGGATGTAATGAACCACTTGATACCGCTCCTTGGGCGTCAAGTGGCTCATCGCCGTCATCAACCCAACTCCCTTCGACAGGGACATGAACATGCGATAAGGATCAGATCCAAACCGCAAGGGCTGAACACCGAACGCGCGCGCCGTTGGTAACGAGGGCGTATCCCCATCGTCACCATGGCAATTGAAACAATAGCCGTGGTAGATTGCCCGCCCCGCCTCGAAGTCACGGCTTCTCATTCCACGTAGAATCCCCGCATGATCAAGATCCCGTGTGTCATCTTGGATCGCCAACAGTTCCGCCGGTGGCTGCAATGCCTTGGCACGCGGAACACCGCCCGCAGCGACATCGATGACATAGGCTGCGAGATCCAAAAAGTCACGCTGTTCCAACAGCGATGCCACTAATCCTGTTGGCATCATGGATTGCTGATCCTGTCGAATCGCTTCGACTTGATCTTTGGCGATCGTGATTTCTTCACTCAGATTCGATGACGCCCGCAACACAATCTTTTCATCATCACGTGACACCAACATCCCTGTCACGAGACTGCCATCGCGAGTCAGCACAGAGTACGTTTCAAACCCCTTGCGAATCGACTTCGAAGGAAAAAGCAAAGATTCAACAACGTGTTGATCAGTCACGTCCCCCAATTTCGCAAGGTTGGGACCAAGTGGCGAGTTCCCTTCACCAGAAACATGGCAACCCGCACAGGCGGCGGGCGACTTGTAAAACAGCACAGCCCCACGACGTGGATCTCCGCGGCGCAGAACCTGACCGACCAAACCATTCAGATCGGTTTGTTGCAACTGCTGCTCGAGCGACAAGGGATGACGAAGCGTCTCCGCAGATGCGGCTTTCCCAATCAACACGGTAAAAGCCAAACAAAGCGTTAGGTTTTTCCTAGACAAAATATTTAACCATCTCGTTCGTGGATTCGATCCAATTGCCTGAAGTGTACACCGACAGAAGGGAGACTACCTAACTAGCACCCTGATAGAAACACAGAGCAGTACACGGCCCTACGATTCCGCAAGATCACCATAATCGCGCCGGCAAAGAATCGGGAGTTGATGCATGGCGATCGATTTCTCGCGTCAATCCGGTCTGCTCGCCAATATGTTGTAGAGTTGAAAATCCCGCCTGGTTTCCCTCCCGACGTAGTAATCGCCAATGAACCCATTCCGCCATGGCTTATTGGCCGCCCGAACCGCTGCGGTTATGCCACACCGACAACGCCAACTCGCGACACTTTCGGCGGAAGGCAACGCGCCACTGTCGGTTCTCTTTTATCATCGTGTCGCTGATTCCCATCCCAATAGCTGGACGATTGGATGCCAGAGATTTCGGCGACAGATTGATTACTGCGAACAAAACTTTGAATTGATCGATCTCGCCGAAATGCAGTTACGCATGGAAAGAGGCGAGTCACGACGTCCAGCTGTCTGCCTAACCTTCGACGATGGTTACCGAGACAACAGTGATTTTGCATTGCCACTGTTGATTCAGCGACGCATTCCATGCACCTATTTTGTTTGCACAGCGAACATTTTGAATCAGACGCCGTTCCCGCATGATGAGGCGGCGGGTCAACCATTGGCGGTGAACAGCCTGGAACAGATCCAAGCCGCAGCCGATGCGGGCATCGAAATCGGCTGCCACACGAAACACCATGTTGATTTCAGTCACGTCCATGATGAGCGAACCGTGCGTGATGAGATCATTCACGCTAAATCTGAACTAGAGAACCTAATCGATCGACCGATCCGCTATTTTGCCTTCCCCTATGGCCTACCCGAGCATCTGACGCAAGTTGCAGTCGATGCGGTGATCGAGGCTGGCTTCGACGGATTCTGTAGCGGTTATGGTGCATACAATCTACCCGGCGAATCCCCCTTTCACATTCGTCGATTCCATGGCGACCCAGAAATGGCGAGATTTAAAAACCGCCTAAGCTTTGATTCGCGCGAGCTGCAAAAAGATTTCTCACTCGACTTCCGTTTGCCAGCCAGACGCATTCCCACACTTCCGGTCCCAACGACCATGACTCCTGCTTTTTCGGTGCTCGGGTGAGCATGCGTTTCATTGGAGCTCCGCGTCCTTGACAGCAAGTAACCAAGCAAATCCAGCGAGCTCTTTCCGCTGCCTGTTGGTAATCACCTGCATGCCGGTGGGTGGAGCCGAGATGTTGCTAGTCAAAATGATTCGCCAAATCGATCATGGAGGCAATTGCCTGCGAAATCTCAATGGTGTCCACCGATGTCGGCTCAGTTGCCGGAACCGTGATTGAAGGCCAAACAGGCCGACTAATCGCTTCGAGCAATTTGGAGTTCTGCGAAGCTGTGGCAAGTCTGCTGTAGAAAGCCTTCACACGCGGCGATTTTGTACAAAAACGGTCGCCAATGCCTATCCGAATCAGGCTCCTTGGAAGCAATGGTCGATGGCTACGAAGGATTGGGAACCGAAATCTACGACCGCAAAGCTACAAGCCGCGTCCCCGGAACCAAGCCGCTAAAATCCGAGGGTGCTCGCAAACGAAGGACCGAAGCATTTGGCTCGTGGGGAAAGGGCAAGCGAAGGTGAGTGCTGGAATTCCTCACACTGAACCGCAAGAGGCGACGAGCGGATTCGAACCGCTGAAAAACTGATTTGCAATCAGCCCCCTTAACCACTCGGGCACGTCGCCATCGACACTCGGGAAAGTAGTGAAAGCCTGCCGATCAGTCAAGATCGGTAATCTCTGACACTCTGCCGCTGCATTCTAAAGATGAGGATGGTATCGTCTGATCCGGCGAGATACTTGAGCCACGTCTTCATTATGGCCCCAATTCTGTCACCCGCCGGCCACTGAATTGGCCCCCATAGGAACGCACCATTCGCTGTCATCGAATGCATTTGCACCTTATTTGCGAGTCCACAGCCACCAAGACACCGAAGGTGGTCTCCAAGGTTCGGCACCAAACCGGCGAGCAAACTCGCCGGTTTGCGTTCGTCAAAAACGCAAGAGCATCGCCGCGGAAGCGTTTTGTGCAGCTTACCTCATGGCCCGCAACGCATTCGTCAGCGGTAGCTGAGTTGCGGCATGTGGCTACACCGATTGAAAAATCAAGTTGGTAAGGTTCACTTTGTCGACCCACTCGACAATTGCTTGTGAGCCCTTAGGGAACGCATTGGGAAAGCCAAGGCAGCCGAAGCCGAGTCGAGATCTAGTAGGTGCCAATCTCTCTTCGCTGCACGCCAGTGAGCAAAACTTTCAGAGCATTTCTTAGTTCCCGAACTTTTAGCGGCAGTGACAAAAGTTGTCGCTTTGCATCGGTGACCGCCTTGCCAATCACCTGAACTTGCCGTCGGTCTGCAAGCAGTATGGCAGGAATGTTCGCGGTGTGCTCGTCGCTTGCGAATTGATTGAAGGCCTCCATCGCAAGAACTCCGAGTTCCGCGGCCCCAAAGAGGACGCAATCCGCTGGAGGGTCTTCTTCTGGACTGAATCGAGACAACGCCCGCGCCGGATCGGAAATAATGAGCACACGATAGCCCCGCGATTTCAATTTCTCACGAACCGCGTTCTGAAGTCCAGCCTTCGATTCGACCAGCATGACAACATAACCTTCACCCTCATTGGTCGGTATTTCATCATCATCATGATGCTCTGCCATCGGAGCTGAAAAATCAGCATCGCGGCGCGTGACACCACCAGAACGTAAAAATTCGAGAGTCTTCTTAATCTCCGATTGCAAACCGGCTGCTGTCTGAATTCGTTTCTCGGGACTGAATTCCATGGCGCGGTGGGTGAGCTGGCTGACACCTCCCGCAAGATTGGGGACCCGTTCGTGTATCGGAATAACATCCTGGAAACGCGACACATTCAAACGTGCCAAGCGATCTCGTGTTTCAGTCAATGCGGGCTGTCCGGCCAACATGTGGTACATCATGTTGCCTGCGAAATAGATATCGCTGCGCGGGTCGTCTTTGCGAACTCCCGTTCCTCGCTCAAGCGCGGCATAGTCGATTGCCCGCGCGTTGGGACAGTCAGCCATTTTTTCAGGGTTATTACGGTCGGTCAAAGCCGCCAAGCCAAAGTCCACCAACTTGGCTTTACCCTCTGAGGAAATCAAAACATTGGATAGCTTCAAGTCACGGTGTGCAATTCCTAGAGATCCAGCGTAGGCCAAACCAGATGAGATCTCGTACATCAATTGAAGCGCTAACTCAGCAGGCAAACCGCCGCGGCGTTTGACCAAATCCCGCAAGGTTTGGCCTTCAACAAACTCCATGACGAGAAACGGGTTACGCTTGTCCGGGATGACATCATAAATGCTGACAATGTTTGGATGCCGCAGTTTCAGCCCCATGCTCCCTTCACGCAAAAACTGCTCTAGTTCCTTCACCTCATCGCGGAAACGCTTGCGAAGCACTTTGACGGCATAGACCTCGCCATCTTTTTCGGCGCGATAGACTCGGGCGAACGTACCAGCACCGATCACATACTGGACCTTGTATTCACCGTAGAAATAGCCCTGCCGATCCCCTTTTAAAATTTTGTCGGTTTGCAACGTGGTCACTAGGCCATGTCGTTGCATCGCCTTGATCATGTCCTTCAAATCGTGCTCGCCGACCCCCACATTATTGATCACTTGATCCACCGCCCGCCGCTCAGCGAGGCCGAGATCGACGACCCGTTGGGCAAATAATTGAGGTGTAAGGTCAGACATCGAAGGTCAAAGCACAAGGCAAATGGAAAATTGGGGGCCGCAAATCCTAATCATAGTCTACACGCATCCCGGTAATTCTCCGACTCTGTGAATCGCTGTTTTTCCCGGGTCACACTGGAACGGTGCTTTGATGCAAATCACCCCTACAAACCGCCAAACCCGGCTAATCTTCCAGACTAACAGCCTCACCGATGAGGTCGTAAAACAATTTCCCCGGGTTTTCCAATCGAACGGAGAGTCAGTCGGAAGCGAGATTGAATCCTGCCCCATCTACCTTGGGGAATATTTCGCCGCTCCCGGCCCGTATCAGCCGATTCCACGCTTTTCGGATCTCCACCTCTCCGCTGGTTCCTGAAAAACACTGGCGTTAGCGTGAATAGATCTCCGCAAGATCATCGCTACCCACCAAGGCATTTAGGGGTGAAAACCACCGAAAACGGCGAGCACAGAGAGGGTGATTCAATTGCAACCTACCCGCCTACAAAGAATCATCGTCGGCGTTTCTGACGGTTACCCTTACCCTGCCGAACTACGCTCGCGACCAAATCCATCCATGTCCAACTACATCCGCACCGAACTACATCCGGGGCACGACGCCAACGCCCAACAAGCCCAGGCCAACTTGCAGCATCCGACCGGTCAGCGAGACCAGCATCAGTCGCGTGGTCTGGATAGTCTCTGTCTCTGCCTTCAGGACGTGGCAGTTCTCGTTAAATTTAGAATAGACCTTCGCCGTGTCTAACAGATAATCGACCAGCAGATTGGGGGCGTAGTCCTTGTGAACGGTTTGCAGGGCTTCTTCGAACCGGATCAGCATCAGTGCCAAATCTCGTTCGGCGGGGTGAGTGAACTCGACGCCATGCTCAGCCACCATTTCGATGATGTCTGACTCACACTTTTGGGCGTTCTCGAGGATTTTTTGCGTTCGCGCAAACGAGTATTGCACGTAAGTAGAGGTGCGACCTTCTAGCGCGACCATCTTATTCAGGCTGAAGCGGTAGTCACTCGTCCGATGGTGGCTTAAATCGGCAAACTTGATCGCACCAATCCCAACCGTTTCAGCAATCGCTTCCTGCTCACTTTCCTCCATCGGCGGATCAAACACCGCCAAACGCTCTGGATTACAGACGACTTGTTTCGCGCGGTCAACTGCGTCGTTCAGCAATCCTTCGAGTCCAATCAACGTTCCGCTACGTGTTTTCATGGGGCGGCCATCCTCGCCTAAAACCGTCCCGAAGTTGACGTGTACCAACTTGACTTGTTCGAGCCCAAAGTGGTTCGCAACGGCAAACAGTTTTTCAAAATGCTCGCTTTGCCGTGTATCGACAACGTACAAAATCTCGGTCGGCTCAAACTGTTCGCGACGATACTGCAAGGTCGCCAGATCAGTCGTCGCGTACAGAAACGCACCATCCTGCTTTCGCACGATCATTGGCGCGTCAAATTCAGGCAGGAAGACGCAAATCGCCCCGTCGCTCTCACTGGCCAAACCTTG
This sequence comes from Planctomycetota bacterium, assembly GCA_036339635.1. Taxonomy (GTDB): domain Bacteria; phylum Planctomycetota; class Planctomycetia; order Pirellulales; family Pirellulaceae; genus Rubripirellula. Next base: position 8,719 of record JAYZAR010000230.1, read on the forward strand.
CGACTCTAGTTTTGCGACGACGTCAGCCAACATCGGTTGATAAAAACTCTCGCCCAAAGTGTGATCAAAATCGACATCCAAACGATCATAAACCCGATTAATCTCGTCCTTACAGTAAGGTAGGAAACGTTCCCACAACGCGACGTTCTCGGGGTCACCATGGTGCAGCTTCGCAGTTTCTTCAAGAACGGCGCTGTCGATTTTGGGATGCTCAGACGCGAGTTGGGCAAGGTTCGAGTTCTGATCAACTGCATCGATTTTGGTCTGAGCAGCAGCCAGCGTTCCACTGGCGGATGCCAGACGCCGCTCTGCGGAAGCAACTCCTTTCTTCGCTTTCTTTTTTGCTTGGGGATTTTCGGCATCCGCAGATTCGAGCTCGGCCTGTGATTGAACGAGTGCAGTCCTGGCGTCTTTGACAGCTTGCTGCAACGACTCGAGTCCCCCAACCGCCTTGCGGTATTCGATCAACTGGTTGACCAAGCGATACAACTTGGTCAGCTCGGCAACCGGACTGGCCATGACGACCTCGGGATCACCAAAATGCTTGTAGCCGTAGATGATGATCCCAAACTGGGTTCCCCAATCACCGAGGTGATTGTCGGTGATGACCCGATGGCCGATGAACTGCAATGTTCGCGACAGAGCATCACCAATCACCGTGCTGCGAATATGGCCAACGTGCATTGGCTTGGCCACATTTGGGGACGAGAAATCGATAATGATTGTTTGCTCGGATTCGACCCTAGGCACGGACAATCGCACGTCGCCGAGCATATTGCGAAGCGTTGTGAGTAGAAAGTCGTCGGTCAGCTTCAGATTAATGAACCCAGGACCCGCGATTTCAGGATTCTCAAATAGGTCATCCACTTTCAACGCATCGACAATACGTTGAGCGACTTCGCGCGGATTGCTGCCCAGTTGCTTTGACAATGGCATCGCGCAATTCGCTTGGTAATCACCGTGCTTCGGGTCCGATGTCGGTCGGATCATTGAGGCGAATGCATCGCCACCCTCGGTGATTCCCAACAAAGCCTCGGCGAACCGCTGCTGTAACAGATTCGGTACGTGCATGATGTCAGCCGCGATCGAGGGGATCAGGCGTCAGAGGAAGAGAGACCAAGATCCGCGAGCGGCACCAATTTTGCATCGGCCCAAAGCGATTCCAGGTCGTAATACTCGCGCGTTTCGTCGTCGAACAAATGAATCACGACGCTGCCGTAATCCAAAACGATCCAACGGCTCTCGTCGTAGCCTTCGATTCCCATCCGATGATCGCCAAGAACTTTTTCCAATTCGTCGTCGACCTGTTCGCTAATTGCGTGCAGCTGACGGCGACTGGTCCCGGTTCCCAGGACAAAGAAATCAAACTCGGCACTCTGAGCCGAAACATCCAACACCGCTACATCAGAGGCTTTGTTATCTAACGCGACCCTCGCAGCAGCCGTCGCAAGCTTGAGCCCATCGGCCAAACCATGGGGACGAATACTCCGCGAAGCAGTGGCCATCGGATTGTCCTCAGCAGGACTGGACAGCTTGGGTTCAGCCACGGGTTCCACGGATTTCTCTTCAGATTCGGGGGAGTCGGATTCGTTCATAACGCAGAGTCTAGTAAATATTGTTGCCGGCGCCACTGACGCTCATTCTGGCGAATTGAACAGCCCTGATTTCACAATAAAAACGGCTCCGCACCATCACCAAGTGGACCGGTTCGTTGTCACCGTCAACCCGAGAAAACTCGCCCTTACGCACCGAAAAGCTGCCTCGGATGCAGAGCTCAACGCGATCCCCGCTGCCGCAGCACCACAACACCGTAGCGGCGAAGAGGCCTCGGAGGGGGACACGTTATTTCTTCTTCTTGGTCGGTCGTTTCCGCTTATTCGGTGGTTCAACCGGGACCGCCGGTTTGGCGACCTGGTTTCGAAGCCGTTCAGCCAATGTCGCCGATTTTGTCTGACTTCCCCCAGCCACTCCCTCAATGACGGCAGCATCAAAGTGATTGCCTTGAGGCAAGGTTTTCTTGACCAGAATCCGCTCACCGATTCCCCATAGACTGCTCGTGATGAAATAGATGCACAAACCAGCGGGTACGCGAAAAAAGAACAGCCCCATCGCTAAGGTCATGATGTTCATCATTTTTTGGGTCATTGCTGTCTGCTCATCAGTCGCAGGCGGCATGAATAATTTCTGCTGCAACAAGAAAAGCACGACAACCAACACCGGCAAGATATTGAAATAGGGACCGAGCCACCCTGTCCCACGCCCGGAGAAGTACGGCCACAACCAATCACCCCAGTAGTAGAACATGTCGGGGCCTGCGAGATTGGAGGCCCAATCAAGACGACTCATGAAGGCTTCCTGTCGCAACTCGATATCGACCGAAAGTGCTCGATATAAACCGATAAAGATCGGCAACTGCAGGAACATCGGCAAACATCCCGCCAGGGGGTTGAAACCGACACGCTGTTGCAGCTCACGCTGCGCCTTTAGCTTGCCCTCCATGTCATCCTTGTATTGCTCATTGATCTTCTTCATCTCGGGTGCCAACTCTTGCATCTTCTGTGCGTTGATGGCAGCCTTTCGGCTGAGCGGGAACATGCAGCCCCGCACCGTCAACGTCAACAAAATGATCGCCAACGCGTAGTTGCCGATGCCCGAGAGCACGTGCAACAAGGCCCCCAACAGTTTGGCAAACGTGGCGAACCAACCGTAATAAATGCAGCGTTCTAATCCGTACTCGGTCAACAATTCGGGTTGTTTGGGCCCAGCGAACAATCGCAAATCCTGCCTCATCAAGCCACCGGCTGGTACTTCCGCCACCACACTGTCCAGGTAGAAACTGGTGTTCACCGCCCTCTCTTGATGTCTTGGGACCGCGTCGAAATCAGCAACGACTCCGCCTGATCCCCGCCGAAACGTCGTGAAAGAGTCCTTTCCCTCTGCAGGGATGTAGCCGACCGTGAAGTACTGGGCATCGACGCAGATGTAGCGTAGGTTGCGCGCGTCGGCACTCCCATCAGGAGCAAAGATGGCAGAAAGAGGATCCTCAGGTTGTTTCTTGGCGTGTTTCAGCAGTGTGTAGCCGCTGATTAATTCATGACCTTCCGCCGCGGTGTTATAGACCAAGTCACGCGCGGCAGAGCCAGAGAAATTCGGACTGATTTTGGTGCTGTACCACCATCCCTCTAACGTGATGCCATTGGGCCCATCCAATCGATAAGCGAGTTCTTGTGGTTTGTCATCGCGATTCTCTAACTCGATCGACATATCGATTACATAGCTTCCCTCGTTCAAACCGTATCGGCGATGCATCGTGATTGCGCCGCCCCCCGCAGCCTTCATCTCGCCCGCAGTCATATCGAGTTTAAATGACGCCGATTCCATTGAGTCTGTCGTTGTCGATTCGGCGTCCCAAATCAACTCAGCCGGGTTAGGCACCGTCGAAATGCTTGGCTCATCTGGCAGAATTGACTTGCGATTGATCTGGCTTAGAGAAACCAGGCAAGACAATTGGGACAAGTTTCCGGGGACTTGATCGGCCCCTCCGTCTCGTGCTAATCGAATCAAATCCAATGGGTGATTCGTAAGTGTCGCCGAAAGCACCTTCGAGTCCCCCTCTTCACCCCGAACGACTTCCACCGAAATCTCATCCCCAGGCTTCGTGCTGAGGAGGGCTTCCGTCATCTCTTGGGGCGTCGCGACTGTCTGACCCGCGACAGCGAGAATCACGTCCCCAACTTCAACACCGGCCAACTCGGCTGGAGTACCTGGACCGACGACATTGACTTTCACACCGCTGATCGAATCAGAAGACTGACCTGCAAAGTATCCCAGATAACCGCTGCGAACATCGACCCGGGCGTACTTCAAGCCGCCATTCTCTTTCCGTTCCGTGAGTTCGATGCGTTCGATTCCGCCGCCACGACTGTTCAAAGTGACCAGCATCATGTACCCGGCCGATGGATCCATCGACCCGAGTGTCATCCAAGTAGGCTGCTTAGACCGCTCAGCGATCAATTCACTTTCAGTCGCCTCGCTGACCGTCGACGGACCTGGATTAACGGGTTCGATTTCACCATCGCCCGATGGTTCCAAATCACCTTCGCCGACGACTATATCGACGCCATCTTTCCCGTCTTCTATTTCCTCGACCACCGGCGGAGGAGGAGGAGGCAAGAATTTCGCACGCAACGCCGCGTAAAACAGGAAGAATGCCGTCGAAGCGATAATAAAGGTAATCAGACGGCGTTCCACGGCGAATCCCGATCAAGCGAAAGGAGGCAAGCAAGAGAGAGCGACTTCTATTCTGCCTGCCAACTTAAATCTTGGGAACCTGCCATCAGTCACTCGATCCGACGGGAACCAATGGTCCCGAGCGGGACATCCCTGACCCGGAGTGTAAGCGGAGGCAGAAAGCCGGGTCTGCTTTGCACGCCAGATCCAACCAAAACACCAGATTCCACCCAAAATTGGGGGGATACGCCAAATCAGGTGGAATTCTTCGTCATACAGAGCGAGATATCGCAAGTCAGACCTGCGAAACTCAGCCGCGAATCATCAAGTCCGACCGCTAGGGACGGGTCGCGATTTCCAGCGGTGGCAGAACGCCCATATAAGCCATCAAGTCGCTGATCTCCTGCAGCGTCAAATCATCGAGCAATCCGCTAGGCATGATGCTGCTGTTGCTGGGAAGAATCTGGTCGACGTCCGACTCCGCAATCACTGTCATGTTGTTATTCGCGTCACGAATCTCGATGGAGCGATCAGTCCTTTGAATGACCATCCCACCAATCCCCCGGCCGTCACGCTTCAAAACCTTCTTGCGGGCGTATTGATCGCTCACCATGTGCGCGGGATAAAGAATCGACTCCAGGATTTCACGCTTACTGAA
>JAYZAR010000231.1:0-16235 GCA_036339635.1 Planctomycetota bacterium
TTTTGGAGGATTTCATAAATATTTTTTACTGAACGCCTTGTGTTTTCAGAAGTCCGCTGGCGAGAACCAAGTACGGATGGGGGTCGTTTCGAATTCGTCAAAGACGACTTTGGTTCGCAGGCCTGGGGCCATGCCCTCGTGGTCGTATAACGCTGTCACGAATCATTGCGACAGCCCCTTCAACACGTTTAGAGGGTGTATCCAGTGTTATTTGGATCTGAGCGGATCTGTGAATACATTTTCGGTGTCCAACTTTCTCGACGTCATTGACAGACAATTGGTCATTGGGGAGTGTCACCTGACAACCATTCAGCAAACGCAGACTGGTGGAACGCATGCTAATCGTCTTCGACGAAACTGTCATATTGCTTAGAAATCATCCTATCACCGACACGGAACGGATTGTCGTCTGCCACGTTGTGCGGCCGCCTTGCGATCGGTTGGCCGTTGATTATCGTTTTGCAAAGAAGCTTGCTACGGTTTGGGAGCGGCGAATCACTGCTCCTGGCATGTTTTGCTGATCCTGTGCTTCACGCATCCCTTGTTCGTTATGTGATTTTCCTTGTTGTGACTGGAAGTTGCGACCGATAGTCGAGCCCTCAGGGAGCGATGACGGAGCTCTGGCCAATGCTGATCCCTCTGTCGTTTGCGTCGTTGTCCGGTTTGACTCGGCATCGTTGCAAACTGAGGAGGGCGAATGCAGTCCCGTACGGTTTGTGGTAACTGTACAGGGGATAGTCGAACCACGAGCCATCTTTTTCCTGCCGCTCGATCAAGAGTTGGCCAAGGTGGTGTTGATAGAAGGCTTGTTCAGTCCGCGGCATGGCTTCGATGCATAAAGCTCCGTAGTACATGCCAAAGTAATAAAAGTAACCTGCGACTGCGGCATGAGATTCATGAGGGATAGGGCGTTTTCGGCCCATGTCCAACCAGCCATGACGAGTTACTAAACGGTTTAGCCAATCGCCAATGACTTTGTCGGTCGTTTGTTTGTCGTGCCATAACCAAAGGGCAATGTTGCAAGCCTGAGATCGCCCCAGGCTGCCAGCCGGGCGATTGATCGGTTGCATGGCGCGAGTTTTATCCGTTGGGATTCGCATGGAGTACAGAAAGCTCGCATCTGGCTTTCTCATCAGTCGAGTCGCCTGCAAGGCACGGTCGACCATCGCTTGGTCGACTGGGATCCCAGCATCGCGAGATCGCGACAATGCAACGAGGACCGCTGCATTGACGAAGCTACACGATGGGTTGATCGGTTTGGACATGCCGCTACCGTAATAAAACCAACCACCATGCACAGACTGCCATCGTTTTAGCCGTTCGGCGTGCTGGTGAATCGCGTCGGTCAATTCACGCAATTGAACTGGTTCACGGGTTGCCCGTGCCATCGCGGCAAAGGTTTGAATGCAGTAACAGTGGGCCCAAACCTGCGGCAGATCATTTGGCCCAGCACGACGGATTCGATTCGTGCGATCGATCAAGAATCGGTAAGCTCTATCTTTCGCCCGCTTGATGTCTTCCCGTTCCGGCACACCGAGTAATGCTTCGAGGCACAAGGCGGTGACCGCAACATCGAATGAACGAAAGGATCCGGGAATCGGATCACTGTCCACACCGCCTGTCCACTGGGGGCCACCCCAGCCTCCATCTTTGCGTTGATGATCGATTAAATAAGTGACGCCGCGTTGGATAGAAGCTTCTAATACCTGCGATGAAACGGGTTGCGGAGTGTCCGGTTTAAGTCGCGTCAGGTCACTGCCTTTCAATATCTCGGCAGAGCATGCGATCGAGACGGTGCAGAGCAGCAGCCTTTTCAAATAATCGGTGGTTGTTAACCAGTTGATTTTGTGGTGGTTCATGCGTCACTCGAAAGGAACGGTCAATCAGGTTCACTACATTCTATCTGCATCTTGTCGCAACGCCTCATTCCCGATTGAGCTTTGTCATGCTGGGGAAAACTTGGATCAGGCAGTTGCCGATTTTTTGCTGTTTGGTGACGAGAGTCTGGTGACCGATGACGAAAAAGCGAGAACGTGAGGATGGTTGTGCCGTGCTGCCTTGATGCGCCGGCAGACAACCTAGAATTCGGTAAAAAACTGTTGCCCGCGTTGCTCGGCTAGTCGGTCCTCTGGAAGACATCAGCTGGCTTGACTTGTAATATCTGGTCGAGTCTAGTCCAGTCCAGTCCCGCGTAATGAATATCCTACTGGAGTTAACCCGTTTGCGTTTTGGGAGAGGTTGCTGGCTGTGCTTTGGTAGCTGGATAATCGAGTGTGGAATTCACGCCGGTGGGGCTGAATCGACCAGTGTTAGTGATTGGATTGAACTATCGATTTAGTTTGTTGCATTGAGATGATTCAAGGTCGGTAAAAAATGCTCTTTCCGTCATCAGTTGTTCAGAGTCTTCAGCGTGTCTTTCAGAACGCTTTCACTGTCTGCGACGTTGCCGAACCACTCGCCTCCTTTGACGAGACTACCTCGGCTGACTCGGTTCGTGAGTGTATGGAAGCGAGTCGCTTTCAGGTAGCTGGTATGCGCCGTTTGGGGTGGGTTCAGGCGTTCGTTCAGATATCCGATTTGGGATCTGGGTCCTGCAGTGATTACCAGCAAGATTTCGATGAAGTGATGATCATCCCCGATTCATTGCCGCTCGTTGAGTTGGTGCAGCGTTTATCTGTCCAGCAGCGTTTATTCGTGTCGACGCTGGGCCAAGTTGGTGGGATTGTAAGTCGATCTGATTTGCAGAAACCGCCTGTACGCATGTGGTTGTTTGGCATGTTGACGCTTATTGAAATGCGGACGACCCGACTCATCGACCGTGGTTGTCCGGACAATACATGGCAAGCGTTTCTGTTTGATGCGAGCGTGCAAAAATCGCAAGATTTGATGACCGAGCGAACCTATCGAAATCAAGAAGTCGCACTCCTCGACTGTTTACAGCTTTCCGATAAGTTGCAAATTGTCTGACGCAACGAGGATCTGAGATGTCGCACACGATTTCAGTCGCGGTGACAAATGGATGAATCGATCAAATTACTGGAACGACTGAGGAACAATCTCGCTCATTCCCAAGATATCATTGCGGATGATTGGGGAACCATTGTGGCTCTGTCCGAGAACTTCGAGAATGTTTTGAATGGACCACAAGATTTCGCAGAAGAGTTGGAATAGCTTTTGCTGATTTGACATCACGTGACTTTCAGCCCTGTTCGCTTTGGCTTTCTTGCATGCCTGATGGGATCACCAGTAGGCCGGATATTGCGGCGTTCGTGAGCTCCATGACGATCGACTCACTCCTCGGTGCTTTCAACTGGCATGGAACGGCGATTCGCTACCGCCGGCGAGTTTGTTGTCGAAGTGCAGGTTGGCAGCTGAAAGCGAAAGCGGCTACGATCAGTGTTACGGCGCGTCGTTTTCAGCGAACGTAACGCAGTTACTGTGACGCAGCGGCCTGTGGATGAGCTGGCCCTGATTTGTTGGGCCTGATTTGTTGGGCCTGATTTGCAGTGCTCATTCGCGGCAGTTGATTTCATTCAGTTGAGCCCGATGGATACCATAGAATGACTCTTTTCTTGATGTTCAAACGATGATTGCGAATCGGGTGGGAAGCATGGCAAACGATCGGCGGCAGTTTTTGCATGGTGCTGGGATCGGCTTGGCGCTTCCGATGCTTGAAAGTACGTGCGCTGTTGCTGCAAATCCAATCGATGATGCTCAGGTCCGACGTTTTGTTGCCGTGGGGACTTATTTAGGGTTCCACCAAGACAGTTTTTTTCCAGCGGAGACGGGACGAGATTACAAGTTGGGGAACGTTTTGCGACCGTTGGCCTCGCATCGCGACAACCTGACGATTTTTTCCGGTCTCGATCACCGAGGCCGCAACGGGCATGAGGGATGGAAAGCGTGGATGACTGGTAATGCGTCCGGTAGTGTTTCCATGGATCAATTGATCGCGGCCGAAATTGGTCACCAGACCCGATATGCATCCTTACAGGTCACCTGTGGCACGCCACCCTCCGACGCTCGGCTCAGTTTCACCACTGAGGGAGTCGCGTTACCGATGATTGGCCGCCCCAGTATTTTGTATCAAACGCTTTTTGAATCGGGATCCGACCGAAACCGACTCGCGTATCTGCTGCGTACGAACCGCAGCGTGATTGATGACACGCTCGAAGAAGCTCGTCTCACTCGGCGTCAAGTAGCAGCGAAGGATCGACAGAAGATCGATCAATACTTGGCAGCGCTCCGCCAAGTGGAACGAAAACTGCAAAAGCGAATCCATTGGCTTGATCGACCGATCCCTCAAGTCGAATACGATTTGCCTGAATTTGATCCGATCGCTCCTGATCTAGCGTTGGAATGCGAACAGATCATGTATGACTTGATGGCCTTGGCGCTGACCACCGATTCGACCCGGGTGATTACCTTTTTGATACCAGGTTGGAGCCAGGTTTTTACGATCGACGGTCAACAATTGCATGCTGGATACCACGGGTTGTCTCACCACGGAAACGATCCAGCGAAAATTGCGGAATACAATTTGGTGGGAGGAGCTCACGTTGCTCGATTCGCCCGCTTTTTGGACCAGCTAAATAACGCTGAGGATAAAGCGGGGCGATCCCTGCTTGATTCAACTGCCGTGGTGTTTGGTAGTGGGATGGGAAATTCTAACACACACGACAACAGTAACCTGCCCACTTTGATTGCCGGTGGTGCCTATCGACACGGATCGCATCATCGAATCGATCGACCAGCCATTGGTGGGCGTAAGTTAGGCGATTTGTACCTGACATTGATGCAGTCCCTTGGTATCCAGACTCTGTCGTTTGCAGGTGCATCCCACAACCTTAATGAGTGGATGCTGTGATTCGTAATTTGAGATGTGCTTTGTGTTGGTGGTCGCCGGGAAATCGTGCAAATGGGTTGCGAAGTTTTTTTCCGCATTCTCCGTTTGTATCAGAAGCCATTGATGAAGATAGGTCGCAGGCCAAGTCTATTGGGATGACTTGGCCGGCAATGGGAAACCATGCCGGATGCTGCCGATTCACGATCTTCGTGTTATTCCTGATCGGCGGCGCTACTGGCGCACCGGGAGCGCTGTCTGCTGATTCTTTCCCTGTCAAGTTGCGAGGGTTCTTGGACTCCTACTGTTTCGATTGCCACTCGGGGAAACAAGCCGAGGGTGGCTTTGACCTGAATCAGTTGGCACCCCCGTCTGAGGAATCGGTTGGCCGGTGGGAGCGGATTTACGATGTCTTGGATCGTGGTGAGATGCCGCCCCGCGAGGCAGATCAACCCACATCGAATGAGAAACGGTCAGCACAATCGGAGCTTGCGACCAGATTGCTGAAGCATTCACCCGTTGGTGGAACGATTGCCCGTCGCTTGAACCGTGAAGAGTACGAAAACACGCTCCGTGATTTGTTTGCTTATCCCGAGTTTTCGGTCCCCGAGTCTTTTCCCTCCGATGATACCGAGCATGGATTCGACAATATCGGTGAGGCTTTGTTGATTTCACCGACGTTGATGCAGCAGTATATGGATGTAGCGACGGCACTGGCTGACGAAGTTTTTCCACCGCAGCGAGGCTCCATCCCGTTCACTTCGAAGCAACACCAAATTGCCGTTGAGCATTTGAATCAGTCCCGTGAAACGGGCGCTCATCAAGTCGGTAATGTTTTTCGTTTGGTTTCGTCACGTAACATGGCGAGCAGCGCGGCCTGGCCAACGCGCTTCGAGGCCACTCAAAGTGGTGTGTACCGTTTGCGTCTGACGGCGAACCTTTTTCAAACCGATCAGATGCACTATGAAAAGCGAGATCAACCGCTGAGGTTAACGGTTTACGCAAGGCCCAACAGCGAACAGTACTATGCGCCGTTTGGTGACTTGCGGCAGTTGGCGACGTTTTCGATTGATCCCAATCAATCTGAATCTCCGATGCTCGAAGCAGAAATTGAGCTTTATCGTGGTGAAGTGTTTGGTCTGCGTTGGGAGAATGGCCCGGCATTTTCAGATCCGCCCGTGCGGGAATACTCAACGCGGTTTCTAGCGGAAAGACTGACCAGTGACCGTCTGTTTTATGCGGCCATGTTAAAAATGCAGGGCGGTCCCCGTGGGACGAATCAAGTTGACTATTACGAGGCGATGGTCAAGTTGATGAAGAGCGGGGCACTTGACCTCACCGATCACCAATTGGACAAACTTCCCGAGCACTACGGTGGTGGTATAGGTGAAGCGCCACACAATTGGATTAAGACCTTTGTTCACGAGGAGATGCTGCGTTTTGGTCCCGCGATTGATTTGTGTGAGATATCGATTGAAGGACCGCTCAGGCTGGTGGAAGATGACGAACAGCGGCGTCGAAGAGCAAGAACTAAAACCCTACTTGGACAGTCACCCGATGCATTGGTTACGGCTCATCAGTTGCGTCCGATTCTGGAGCGATTTTTATCGCGAGTGTTTCGGCGACCGTTGAACGAGCGTGAGCTGACTGCTTATCAGAAAATCGCTTCTGAGTTTTTGAATTCGAATCCTGGATCGAGGCCGTTGGATGCGTTGCATGTCGTCGTGCGGCGAGCATTGGTGTCTGGTGATTTTCTGTTTCGCGAAGTGGGACGCGGTCAACTTGACGCGTTCGCACTGGCAAGCCGGTTGAGTTACTTTTTGACGTCAGAACCGCCTGATGGCGAACTCTTTCAAGCCGCCAAGACGGGTCGCTTGTCTGTCCCCCAGGAACTGCGTCGACAAGTGGAACGCCTAATTGACGATCCACGTTGTCAGCATTTTGTAAAGAATTTCACTGGACAGTGGTTAGCCACACGAAGATTGAAGGACATCATGCCAGACCCGCGTCTGTTGCCCTTTTTCGATTCAGACCGTGATGCGTTGATCCGAGAGACTGAGCTGTTTTTCGCAGAAGTACTGAAAAAAAATCTCCCGATTGACACTTTTATTGATGCTGATTTCAGTTATCGCAACGCAAACTTGAACAAAGTTTACGGCGGTGACCTCAGAGGTGGCCAGATGCGGCGCATCGAACTTGGATCGGGAGAACGGCGAGGTGGGATTTTGGAAATGGGGTCGGTCATGATGGCGACCGCCAATGGGGTGGATACTCAACCGATTCTGCGCGGCGCTTGGATATTGGATAATGTTTTTGGGTTGCCCACCCCGCCGCCACCTGGGAATGTACCGGCAATCGCACCCGACACGAGTGGTTCGACCTCGATTCGAGAGCAGATCGCGGCTCATCGTGCCGACCAACAATGCGCTGTTTGTCACCGGATGATTGATCCCATTGGAATCGTGATGGAAAACTTCGATCCGGTAGGTCGTTGGCGGGATACCTACCCGATCTATACGCAAGACGCTTCTGCCAAGCTGGATGACGAGTTTTACAAAAACCTTGGAAAAGGAACTGCAAACGGTCCACCGGTTGATGCAAGCAGCGAATTGCCCGATGGTACGAAGCTACACGATGTGGAGGATTTAAAAAAATACCTGATCAAGAATCGTGAGTTGTTTGCTCGTTGCTTGACGCAGAAACTGTTGACCTATGCGACAGGTCGCGGGCTCTCCTTTGGCGACCGACAAGTCGCCCGACATATCGCCAGTGAATTGAATAAATCGGAAAGAGGTTTTAGAGATCTGATCATCGCTATCGTCGAGAGTGAATCTTTTCGGACTCATTAATGCGAATCTTGCAAATTCAGAGCTTGCGGTTTCGCAGTTTAGGAAACTGATTTCTCGAAAGCGGGCGTGCAAGACGAGGAATTAATCAGTCCGCTCCCCAATGGGCGTGCAGATTTCATCAGGGTGCGGTGTTGCGTGCAAGCGAAGCTGGCAACAGCCAGCGATTCATCCATATTTCGTTGAAATTGTGAATGCAAATTCGCCGGTCCCACTGATCGTCCGCTCACCAAGGTATAGATTAGCCAGACGTGACTTGAGGTTGGTCGGTGAGTTTTTGCCCGAGTGTTTTCACCCGATCGATGAATTGGTCCGCTTGGTTTCCAAGCCGAGGAATCGTGCTCTGAGGCATTTCTTCGGAGGGTGTCCTGTGAAACGCATCAAAGTGCGATGCCGTTGGGAACACCATTGGTTTGATCAGCTGGGGAGTCGCCGCCGGTGTGATTTCTAGTTCGGCTAGTTCCCAAGCCGAATCGGCGAAAGCTTGCTCATTGATTCTTGATTCAACCAGAGTGGGCCATCGTGTGGAAACGGCATTCAAGGATTCACCCTCTGGTTCTGATGCAAGTGCTGCGACTGCAAGGTCGTTGATCACCCGCAACGCATCAAGAGGGGTGATTTTGTCATCGCCGCTTACATCAAAATAGGTGCTCGGCCAGTTGGGTAACGAGAGTGGATCGGCAACCTGACTGATGGTTCGGGAGCTGTAAATGCGGTTGCGCAACTCATTGATGATTCGCAATGCCTCGTTCGCGGTGACATCGCCACTGTTGTCCACATCAGATCGACGCACCACGTTTTGCCAAGGATGTGGAATCGCGATCTGCAGGGTCGTTTCCGGATTTACATGTTGAGACTGAACCAAACGATAGAAATGGCCGGCAATGATTTCAGAAGATCCCATTCGCCAATTACGCGGATCATTGAATTGCAGCTCTCGGTGACGATCGCTGGTCACTTCGATCCGGGTGGCGTCTGTCGGGATAGGAATTCGGAGCGACCGATTGTTTTGATTGCCGGGGGTTTGATCGATCTGAAACCATGAGCCGACATTGAGATCAAATTCGATTTCCGTGTCGGTTTGGGAGATGCGTGTGATGGGATCTGGACTGCGCAATGTCAGACGTAGTGTTCCCTGGTCAGTCTGAAAACTGGAAAGTCCGACGGCAACGACAAAAGATCGAACGGTCACGCTGTTGTCGGCGGAGGTTTCGAGATTATCGTCGAACCCACCATCCTCCAGCGTGATGTCAATCGTGCTTGTGCCTCTTTGACCTTCGACTGGCGTGAGCGTTAGTTCGGCCGAAGCCATCCCTGGCAAGAGCTCGACCTGCGGATTGGGAATCAAGACTTCATTGCGACTGGTGGCTGTGATGCGAAGAGGCTGTTGTTCGCCACCACCGGATGTCACTGGAGAGAGGGTGATGGTTTGAGGGCCGGCATTTTCATCGATGTCGAGATTTGACGGTGCTACGAAGGTTGGCGAATCATTGACAGCAACCACGGTTACGCGGAAGGACTGCGTGACGACGGAGTTGTCGCTGGGCGTTGCCAGGTTCCCGTCCGTTCCACCATCTTGGACTGTGATGGAGATGACACTCGAACCACTCTGCTCGGCTGCTGGAGAGATTTGTAACTTCCAAACCCCTTCAGAAAAGCGGACTCCAAGGCTGCCATCATCAAAAAGGGTTTGGTTGTCGGCCTGAGTTGAGATTTGCAAGCTACCGATTGAATTGTCGGGATCCGAAAGATCGAGGTTGATTGATTCGATGAATCCGTCTTCCTGCATCTGGAGATCATTCAAACCGCCCAAGGAGGGTGGGTCATTCAGGCCGTTGATGGTCAGCTCGACGCGACCGAGTGATTCGTTACCAAAGCCATCACCCACCAGGTACTCAAAAGCGTCGGTTGCTGATTGACCGTTCTGGAGAGTGTCAAACCGCCCGCGTGCATCATAGACGAATGCTCCATCCGAATTGATCTGCACCGTGATACCGAGTTCAGATGTATTCGAACCCGGCGAGAGCAATGTGAACTCACTCGTTGATCCGGGATCCAAATCATTGGCGAGGATTCCACTTGCGAGGACCGTACGGACGTCGTCCTCGCCGAGCAGATATTGGTCGTCGACGGCGCGGAATTTAAGGTTGCGAACCGTTTCGAGTGCATCGCGAATGGCTTGGTCTGCATCGGCAGCGGCGAGTGATTCTGAATACAGTTGCAGATCGGCGTAGTCGATGAGGCCATTTCCATCAAAATCAGCGGCGGGGTTGAATAGGGCTTGCTCGCTGCAAACGACCGTTTCAAATAGCTGAACGTCGTCGATTTCGATCTGCCCATCAAAGTTGAGGTCTCCTAATCCACGACCGATGATCGTCGAGGTGAAAAGTCCTGGAATCCGTTGGACGTTCACGTTGCCGGTTTGCTCATAGGACACAATCGTAGCGACTTGGTTGCCGTGGGCGACGTTGAAAAAACCGTATACGAATTGGTCACGGTCGATCTTTCGAGCGCGATTGTCGCCCGTCACCAGATCCAGGATTTCTGAATCGTTCAACGCGGCTGGCAGATTCATGAAGACATGAACACTGTTGGCGGTTTTGTCGAGTGATCGAACCACCAAGTCACGATTCTCATTGATGCCTTCCACAAACGGCCGAAAACTCTCCACCTTTGATTCGGGCGGTAATCGATCGACGTAGATTGATTCTTTGAAATCGGTAAAGACGGCGGGACCCCCGTCGGTGCGGTGCCGAAAGGCTCTTGCTTCGATGAAATGAACCCCTTCGGCGAGATTGGTTGTATCGATTTCTTGCAAAAATTCGCCATCGCCACGAGGACCGTCCAAGCCTTGAGGCCCGATTAGAGGGCTCGACTTGTCCGTGAAGAACTCAAAACCGTAATCGACCTGCCCGGGGATGATGTGATCGACTTGACCATTCCCGTTGACATCGGTTCCACCGTCCAAGCGCAACAACGCTTGATCACCATCTGCGGCGATGTCCCGCTGTCCATTCGGTCCGGACAGAGTCACTTCGTCGGTTTTCAATCTGACCGTGATTTGGTCTCCGGTAACGACATGGAGGTCGTTTAGTCGCGTCAAACCATTGGCGGCGTCGTTCGCCTCTGGCTGATTGCCTGGCAAGATGGAATCAATGCCCAGCAATTCGATCTCGGTCGAGGATTCGGGTGCCGCGACCCCATAGATAACATAGCCAGAACCATGCCACTGGTCGTTCGCATTGACGTTTCGAGGTATGCGAATAGTGACTGTTTGTAACGGCGAGACTTCGACGACGTCAGGCAAGTCATCATTCGGATCGATGTTGGGATCGGTTGCATTGCCAGTCAGCTCAATCAGTTTGGTGCCAGGAGCGAAGGCAACTTGGACGGTTCGCTCGTCGAAGCCACCGTCACCTCGATTGGACAATCCAACCAACGCGGATTGTTCTCGTTCGAATACGTAGGTTCCCTCGTTGTCGATCCAACGCTCTTGGAAATCACCTCTGCCATGAGTGTTTCGAATCGAGACCAGTTTTTGAATGGTTTCCCCATACACCCCACCCAAGGCATCGCCACGGCCCGCCTTGGGAAAATCACGTCCTTCGCCAAATTCACGTCCGTTGAAATAGACCACTGCATTGCCGGGGTGCATCAGAGTCATCGCGTGCGCTACGTTGCCTAGGCTCGTAGGCCCAAATTCATCATGACTGCGGACAAAGAGTACCCCCGCCGAACCATTGAAGATCCCATCGTCGTGGCGGTCGAGCAGTGAATCTCGAACGTTGAACCACGCGTTTGGCGTTCCTGGATTGGAAAGGTTATCTCGCATCGCGAAGAAAGCGGAAAAATCCAGGACATCCCGATTCCCACCGATGCGACCGGGATCATTGGGCTCAATGTTCTTCTTCAGGTACGACAACATAAAATCTTTGTCACCGTCAAAGACTTCACTGTAACTGAAAACATGATCGGTTGATCCATCGAGCAAGGTGCGCGGATTGCTCCGGTAGACCGCACGATCAAGGAAGTCCATCATGAAGCCGTCAAAATGTTTGGCAGCGTCGATTCGAAATCCATCGACGCCAATCACCTCTACCATCCACTGCATGTAACGCATTAGGTAACCGGTAGCGTTCTCTGCCACTGCATCACCGGCCAACGGTTCTGCTGTGTTGAAGGAATAGACTGGGATGTCCTCTTCGTTGGTGACAGGATCCAAAAGAAAACGTGCCTGTCCTTCGCGATCGGGATAAAACCTGGCGTTGTTTTCGGACGGCAGATTCGCGAGGCGGCCGAAGGGATCGGCGGTCGTTCCCGCGGGAAGATTGTTACTCGCGTCTGGGTCGACTGGGTGGCGAATCAAGAAATGGTTGGTCGTATGATCGATATCGACCAATCCAGATAACCGGCCTTGACGGTCACCTGATGCAGAAACGGAATGAAAGTCACCATCTTCGGCGGTTGGCAGTGTGATCGCCAAGCCTGGATAGCCACCGGATTCGACAAACCCTTCGGTTGAGCGGTCGGAAAAACCGGCATGATTGAGTATCGCATCGACATGCAGAGCCGTCGAAGTTCGATCGAAGATTTTTGCTAATTGTTGGAGACTGGTTTCGGTTCCATAGAGTGTGCTGCGATCGGGCGACCCTAGGTCAAACCGATCGTATACGTCATAACCAACCGATTGATTACCTGAGTCCGCTCTTCCCGGCGGTGGCAGCCAGATCGCGCCGTAACCGGTGTGGAAAAGATCGGGTGCACGTTCTTCGATCGTATCGAATGAGCTTTCGAACCATTGCAAGATCGGTGGTGGCGAGGTCGCTGCCAACAATTTTCTCGACTCAAGTTTTTCAAGCCGGCAGCGACGATTCAACGAACGAATCGGTGGGCGGCTCGTTCTGGTTCTGGTTGGGCGATACAACTTCGGACTCTCATCTCGTGAACGATGGTGAAGCGCGGAGGTTACCTTGACGAGGGCAGGGTTTTGCTTGCGAAGACTGAGCGTAGGTTCCCAATCATATCTCGACTTGCCATGGATTTTCAGCCGGATTGCTGCTCGGCAAGAATCAGCGGCGCAAGATCGATGGAAGAGCCGCGGATGATCGCTCCCACGGGGCTGAGTAAAGCATTCGTCAGTATAGTTGGTTCGGACTCAGATGCAGGAAGACGGCTGGGACTGCCATGCGGCGTTTCAAGGCTGCCGGATAACCAATCTAGGGGTTTCGACTCGGTTTCGAATCGCTCGGTTGCAAGCTGAATCGATGGCTCTTCTTGCGTTGAGTTTTGCAAGAAACGCGGGTGATTGTAAAAAACAAGGCTTGGGGTTCTCTTGAGGCGACCGGGGTGCCCCGTCATCGACAGCCTGCACAGGCAGTTGGTGAGGACGACGGCTTGAAAACTAATCGCTGGTGGTTGATGATCCTCTTGTCGATCTTCGTCTGTCCAGTCATCGTTCGCACCCGGTTTCATTCTTCCAATCGTGCGCAATTTTCCCGCCCCTTCTTCGGAATTCGGCATGCAACTTGAACTCAGCTTCAGTAATGATCTTGTAAACCTGCCGAGCGTCCACGCCTTTCTGGGTACGTCGCTCCAGCAATCACCTCTGACAAAAACGGTGATTGATGGCATTCGCCAATTCGTTGAAATCGCTGTTGACAATGCGATGGCAACGGCCTACCCCGAGGGTGAGACAGGTTTGATTCGTTTGTCTGTGGAAGAAGAACACGGCAAACTGGAAATTCGCATTCGTGATTTTGGAGTTCCTCGGGATGTGAAAGCACTGGAACGGAGTTTGCATCAGGAGGGTTCGAACCCGTTCGGGGTTTCGCTTCATGAGATCGCGGATGAAGTTCATTGGCTCAGCAATGGACCGGATGGTAAGACACTTCAGATCATCAAATGGCTTCACGACAAACATGTCGCGGACCAAGAGAATCAAGGCGACATGACGTTGTATGCCAAAGATGTACCTTTGGCGCCCGATCAAGAGTATTCAATCCGACGGATGCGAGATGACGAGGCCGAGCAAGTTTCTCAGTTGATGTATCGCACCTACGGCAATACTTATTTCAATGAAGACATTTATTATCCGGATCGCGTGGCGGCACAGAACCGGCGTGGCATTGTCAGCTCTTATGTTGCTGTTAGCCAAGCCGGTGAAGTAGTTGGTCATTATGCATTGGAACGGGAGGGACAGGGACCTGTTGTCGAAGTTGGCCAGGCTGTGGTTTCCCCAGCCCATCGTCGTCGCGGGCTACTGAATCGCATGAAAGACTTCGCGTTAGAGGATGCATCTCACACGGATTTGTTGGGGTGGTTTGCGGATGCCGTTACGGTACACACCGCGACGCAAAAATCGAACATTGCCCATGGTGGTCAATTGACGGCCGTCCAACTCGCTATCTCACCCAAAAAAGAACACTTTGATTCCCAGCAAGAGCAGACACAGCGGGTGACCTGTTTAATGTATTTTCATTGGCTGAAACCTCCCCAAAGTCGAACCATCTATGTACCTGCGCGACACGCACAGGTTGTTGAATCGATTTACCAACGTCTCGAATGTCCGGTAAAGTTCGTAACATTTGAGTGTGGAACTGCCGAAGCACCAACGGGACATGGAACCCAGAGTGTCCAGTTGATCGCAGGTGCCGCGCGAGCCAGAGTGTCGGCTGACACACTTGGGGAAGACACTATCCAGCTCATTCGCAAGACGCGACGAGAGCTTGTTGAGCAAACTCACTTGGAAGTCGTTTTTGTGGATCTACCGGCCCAAGATCCCGGGGCCCCTTATGTCGCGGAGCAACTCGAGGCGGATGGCTTTGGGTTCCTGGGGATCTGCCCAGAACTGTCAGAGCGAGGTGATGTGCTTCGACTCGCGTACCTTGTCGAACCTGTTGGTCGCGATGCGATTCATACGATTGACGATACAGCTGGCGAATTGGTTGATTATGTGCTCGCCGAACAAACGCGGGTTCGATCGGAAGTAATGTAATGGAAACGCCTTATCGTTCTGCCGTGAAGTTTGGGGACGAGTTTTGTAAGCGTTCCAGAGTGAGATTCAAATTTCGCGGGGATTTCTAAATCCTGCCGAGAAAAATAAAAGCCGGTCTGTGTGCCGAGTTGACTTTTTTAAGCGGTCTTTGCAAACACTCGCGTGGAGTCTTTACGAATCGCGGGGAGTTTCCGTAGGGAAAAGGAAAGTTGGAAATTAGCGGGATTTTGATGCGATCGGAGTCGAACTCGATCAGACATTTGTGAGAATCCACGCTCCACCAATGCGAACCGTTTGGTCGATTGGTCGAGGCTCACACTTCCTACGCTTCTAAGTCAAATTCGGGAGCGACGACCGCTTCATCGTCTTGATTCCCCAGCAACCAACTTTCGGCCCGTGGGATCACCGATTCCCTTTCTTTCAACAGACGGATCGCTTCGGCCCGGGTTTCGCTCGGCAAAAGCTTTTCGCTCGGCAAAAGCTTTTCGCTTGCCGGTTCGTATGCTTGCTCAGGATGTAGGTTACGTCCGAGTGTCATTGGACGCTGTGGTTCAAATGATGTGGGAAGCCGCGCAGGACATGAACTCGAAAGACAAAGAAACGTCAGAGGGAGGCTTGGCCATTCAGTCCCAGTCAACATCATTGAGTGTTGATCAAGTAAGACCGTGATGGCTACCATTTAGAGTCAGCTACCGCAGGCAAGCAATCGTTGTGCGTAGCTCCCATAGCAGCGAATCGAAATCGGAAACGTTAAGTCGGATGGGAAGAGATGGTGGTTGAGTCTGTTGTTCTTGAATGATCAAGGGTGGGATGCTTCAGTCAGTGGTGTTTTGGTCAGCGGTTCGGCGAAACGTCGATGTTGAGCGATCGCAAACTGGTCAGGTATTACGGCCCCTCGACCGCACGATATTGCAACGATGCAGAACCTGCGACAATTTTTTGAATGATTCTCGCAATCAATGTGTTCGGGTGCTTCAGCTGGTCTCATCGCCTGCTGTTTCCTTCCTCCGCTTTTCCCGCTTTCGAGGTCCGTCATGTTTGTCCGAATCCTGTTCGTGCTGGTTGGCGTTGCTTCGTTGCTTGCAACGCCGATGGCACAAGCTCAGCAAAGCGAGAGTTCCGGTTCTTCAAAGGAATCTCTGAACGTGTTGTTCATTGGTAACAGTTACACAGCACGTCACAATCTGGCGAATGTTGTAGAAGCGATGGCTGAAGCGGGCAATCCTGGCTTGGATTTCAGGCCGACCACCGTCATCTACGGCGGGCGCACCTTGTCCGACCATTGGCGTTTGGGGTCGGCCAACTTTGTGAAGGTGCACGCACTCACGAATGAGGAAGAAATCGCTACCGTCGCATTCTTGAAAGAATCGGCAAAAGATGCGAAGGATCGCCATTCAAGTTCCGCTCTCAGAAAGCACCAAGAGCTGTTAAAGACACTCACGTCAAAACGCAGTAAGTGGGATGTGGTAGTCCTGCA
Source organism: Planctomycetota bacterium (assembly GCA_036339635.1). Lineage (GTDB taxonomy): Bacteria > Planctomycetota > Planctomycetia > Pirellulales > Pirellulaceae > Rubripirellula. The sequence continues at coordinate 16,161 of JAYZAR010000231.1, forward strand.
ATCTTACCGCGATGATTTGGAGGGATCCGAATCACTGTATGCCCAGTTTGCACCCAAGTTTGCCGAATTAGCGCA
>JAYZAR010000232.1:0-11856 GCA_036339635.1 Planctomycetota bacterium
AATCGGTGCTTGCATAACCACCCCATGAATATTGCTTGACCGATCGGCTCGATTCACCGCTACCCACTTGAATATCATGAATGGCAAACCCGAGTCCGAAACGAAAATCGCCGGGCACATCTCCCAACTGGTCGGTAAACATCATTTGTAACGTTTCGGGCTTGAGTATCTGAATATTGTTTCGTGTTCCATCCTCAACAAGCATTTGACAAAATTTGGCGTAATCTGCTGCCGTCGATGTTAGCCCTCGGCCACCTGACAAAAACTGGAAACCGCCAATAAAGGCACTGTCTATACACCGATCCATGATGGCCAATTCTCCCTGACGCTTCGTATGGCAACTTGCAAATCGTTTTTGACGGTCTTCTGGCACGCTGAACGCGGTATCCTGCATCTCAAGGGGTTGTAAGACAGCTTGTTGCAGATACTGATTCAGCGGCATACCAGACCAAACTTCGATTAACCGACCAAGCAAGTCGGTACTAAAGCCGTAGGTAAATTGTTCTCCTGGATGATGATGCGCGGGAATCGAAGCCAACCGATTAGCGGCTTCCTCAATCGTCATCTCAGGTGGCAGCATCGCTTGCGGCGACCGATATTTGAGTCCCGCCTGTTGATAACGTCGCTCTAATTCCGCATTTCCATTGCCGCTATAAGCGAAACCGGTTGTATGACGAAATACATCACGCACAGTCATCGGCCGTTTCGGTGCAACGGCCATTTGCGTCTCGCTATCCCAGACGGAAGATTTCTTAAAGGCTGGAATGAACTTAGAAACAGGATCGTCTAACTGAAATCTGCCTTGTTCAAAGAGAGTCATTGCAGCGACCGACGTAATCGGTTTGGTCATCGAATAGATACGCACGACCGTATCGGATTCGATCGAATCACCGCTCAGAATGTCCCGGACGCCCGCTTGGTGGGAATGAATTATCGTTCCACCAAGCCCTACCAGATGCACGGCACCTGCAACGTCTCCATTATCAATCGCTTGATCGACAAGGGCCGTCGCGTGATCGAATGCGGCCGGTTCGGTTGCAGGCAACGGCCACGCATTCCACCAGATCACCAAATAAGCCGTGGCAATCGATACTCGTCGAGTTAGGGCTGTCATTTCATTCGCTCCTATCAATTTGTGTTACCGCCATGTTGCGCCCGATAGTCTAGCCACTTGAGCGGTCGGATTACCTGGCGAAGCAAAGTCCCAGCAAGAAAATTAGTTCTAACGTCGGGGGATCCCCAAACCACAACGTTGTGCAACCACCATGAGATGAGCGTTGCCGATACCGTAAAACGCAGTCGGGAAGCCGGGAGCAACTTTATGTCCAAGTTCCTTTTTGGAAATCAGACTCGTGGATCGGCTGGTTTCTGTTGAAAAGACGGCACATTCCTTTCTCAGCGGTTATCCGACACCACATTCAGTTGGCTTTTGACACATCCTCGTCTCCGCAATCGAACCTGGGACAACGAACGGCACAATAGTCAAACGCGTTCATTTCGCGCAGAATGGCGGCCTCGCACATCTCATCGCCCAAGATTCGCCAGCATGCTAGTCACCTTGCCAAAGCAAATTCACCGATTGATTGCACCGCTGAACATACGCCGTTTCGACGCGACCAAGTTATTGGCAAGCATCCTCTTGGTCGCCTGGCATTTACCCAATGCATTCGGCCAAGAGCGACTGGTCGATCACTTCCCCAATGCCTCGAAATCAGGGTGCATGGCATGCCATGGAGAGATTGCACCGATCCGAGAAATCGGCTCCGAAATGCTGAATCAAATCATGGCCCGCGGTGAGGAACGTGGAGACGCAGCCGGTTGCGTGGTCTGTCACAACGGTGACCCGTCGGAAACGAAAGATAAGAAGATCGCCCACGGCGGTGAGAATTTCTTCCCCGATCCTGGTAGCCCTTGGATCAATGCCGATACCTGCGGTCAATGCCATGAGGAGCAAGTTCGTGTTCAGTGGCAAAGTTTGATGATGACGGAGGCAGGCAAGATTCAGGGCACATGCTGGTCGTTTGGCGCATTAACCGGGTACGAACACAAGTACGCCAATTACGCCGTCAAAAATCCGACGGATCCAAAACTTCGACTCGGGACTGATCTCTATCGCACCTATATGCAAAGACTCAAAGAATTGGAGCCGGACGTTTTCGTAGACTCTCACCAACCGCTACCCGACGCGGTTGGGTTTGATGAGTTGCACAAGCTGAATGAAGATCCGACGCTAGCAGCCTTCACTTACATTCGCCAGGAGTGCAATCGCTGTCATCACGCGGTCAAAGGACGCGCCAAGCGAGGTGATTTTCGCGGCATGGGATGTTCATCATGCCACATCCCCTACAGTAACGAAGGATTCTACGAGGGACCCGACCTATCGATCCCGAAGGACGAGCCAGCCCATCCGCTAACTCACCAAATCCAGGGCACCCGCGAAGCAACGGTTACACTTCATGGCGTCAGCTATCACGGTTTGCCGGCTGAAACGTGCACGACCTGCCACAACCGTGGAAAACGAATCGGGGTTTCGTTCCAAGGTTTGATGGAATCTCCCTACGCGGCACCCTTCACTGCAGCGGGAGACGACCAACCTGGGTTGCACACCAAGCACTACATCGCCATGGAACAGGACATTCATTACCAAAAAGGGATGAAATGCCAGGACTGTCATACTTCGATTGATATTCATGGGGATGGGTTCTTGGCCCCAACCAACCTTGCCGCAGTGCAAATCGAGTGTTCAGATTGCCATGGAACGCCCGATCAATATCCGTGGGAGTTGCCGATCGGTTTTATGGACGAATTCGCCATGCAGTCCGCCGAGGGTGAGCCGCGCGGTCTTGCTCAGCGCCAGCTTCCCCACACCTGGGCCGGAACAGCGCACGAAAAAAAGGATGGCTTTCTGCTCACCGCGCGCGGCAATCCCTACGAGAACGTGGTCCGGGACGGTAACGAAGTAATTGTCTACACCGCCGAGGGAGCTGACCTTCGCTTAAAACCTTTAAAAAAGCTTGTCGAAGAGAAAACGATTAGCAAGCGTGGCTTGGTCTCGATGCAAGGAGTTTCTCAACACCTCGACAGAATGGAATGTTATACCTGCCACGCCAGCTGGACGCCGCAGTGCTACGGTTGTCACGTCAAAGTTGATTACAGCCAACGCGAACTATGCCCAGAAATTGATGAATCTCGAATGGGATTCGATTGGATCGCGGCGGGCCGTAAGCACATGCAGCCAGAATTTCGCGCCGATGATGGGGAGTCATCCTACGACCTGATGATCCCAGGAAAAGTGAGTGAGCAACGCAGCTACTTGCGTTGGGAAGAACCGATGATGGGAATCAATGGCGAGGGTCGGGTCACACCACTGGCGCCCGGCTGCCAACCAGCGATCACAATCATCGGTGAGAACGGCAAACCCATCCTGACCAATCACATCTTCAAGACCCCAAGTGGAATGGAACGAAGTGGCGTGGAAGGTCAGCTGGCAATTGACATGAGTCCGACGCAGCCACATACGATGACCAAGAATGCCAGAGCTTGTGAATCGTGCCATTCGTCCGACAAAGCGTTGGGGCTGGGAATCAGCGGAACCCGACCATGGAATGAAAAGCACGTTGTCGATCTCGAAAAAACTGATGGCACGATTCTTTCCAAACGCGCGAAACCTCAAATGGAAGCGATTGAAAACCTCGATCACGATTGGTCACAAATCGTCGATCAGGATGGAAAACAGGTCGCAACAGTCGGGCACCACTGGAAACTATCCCGCGCTTTCACAAAAGAAGAAATCGAGCATATGACCCGGGAAGGCACCTGCATCGCCTGTCACCAAGAGATCCCCGACCAATCAGTTGCCGTCGATTTGCTGCACCACCTGGCCAAGTATTCCGGTCAACTGCCAAAAACGAACGAGCAGCACGCCAACCTGGTTCACAAGATCGTGCTGTCTTCCGCTTGGCTTCAAGTCCTGGCGATACCAACATGCCTGGGCATCATTACTACTATCATCATCCGTCGACGAAGAGCCAAACGGCTCAAAACGTCAACCAGCGTGACCAGCTAGCTGACGAGCGTTGCCCAGGCGAATCCTGACTGACCCAAGTTCACGTGAACAACCATCGGTTACAGGGACGCAAAGAACGGAACGAAAACAACCGTCACGCCGCTCTCGCTGCCCACCAGTGAACCAAGCTGGATTACATTGATCCGGTAAAATCACACCAACCCAAAGTCCCTTCGCCCTACAACCCATTACCCGACGTCCACGACCGTGACGTCTCGTTGTTCGAGGATTTGTCGTGAACAAAATTTGGCTCTCGATGGTGCTGCTGTTAATCGGCAACACGTGGGCGACCGCCGCGACGGACAAACCAAATATCGTTTTCATTTTCGTGGACGACCAAGGCTACTACGACCTAGGTTGCTATGGAGCGACCGAAGTGGCAACGCCGCGGATCGACGCGTTGGCAGCAGCGGGAACACGATTGACAGACTACTATGCGGCCGCCCCCATTTGCAGTCCATCGCGAGCAGGATTACTAACGGGCTGCTACCCACGACGAGTCGGGAATGAGACCTGGGTACATCGGGCCGACTCGAATTCTGGGATCCATCCGGATGAATTAACACTTGGTGAGTTATTGCAAGCCAACGGGTACGCGACCGCCTGCATCGGCAAATGGCACCTTGGATTCCACGACCCATTTTTGCCAAAAAACCAAGGGTTCGATCATTACTTTGGACTGTTGCATAACTTGGACGACGTGGAGATCGTTTACTTCAAAGATCAAGGTGGCGTGCCATTGCTCCGCAACGGTGACGTTGTCAAACGCCCCGCTGATCCCGCAGAGCTGACAAAGCTCTATACCGATGAAGCGATTAAGTTCATGCAGCAGAATCGGAAAAAACCCTTTTTCTTGTATTTACCGCACACGATGCTGCACAACCCGCTCGGAGTGAGTAGCAGCTTCAAAGGAACCTCGGAGTGGGGCGAATATGGAGACGCCATTCAAGAGCTTGACCACAACGTTGGCCGTTTGATGGATGAATTGAAAAAACTGGGAATCGCCGAGGACACGATTCTCGTTTACGCCTCGGACAATGGTCGCGGGCCAGGTCGAAATCCCGAGCAAAAAATTCGCGGCCGGAAACTATCGACTTACGAAGGTGGCATTCGTGTCCCGGCAATTGCTTGGGGCCCCGGCCAGGGATTGCAAACCGGGGTCGAATCAGCGGCGGTCATTCGTGCGATGGACTGGTATCCAACTCTCGCCACCTTCGCGGGGATCCGAGTCCCCGAGGGACGTGTGATTGATGGACGTGACATCAGTCCCTTACTGAAAGGTGAATCTCGCATCGTCCCACCACCCGGGTTGAAGAAGTCGTTGAACGCAACGGTTCCATTGCGACGAAGATGGGCACCGTCCGCCGAATGGGCTCAAATCATCAACCGCAATGAATACAACGACGCCTTCTTTTATCACGGCAGCCACGGTGCCTTGGCTGCCGTCCGCTGGCGCAATTGGAAATTAAGACTCAACCCCAATCTCGAACTTTATGATTTATCGCAGGACCCTGGTGAAAACAAGCTGATCAGAAACCGTGAGATTTCTCGCAAGTTGCGCGGGATGGCAAACCTCTTTCAGCATGAGATGCGGCTCGATGCAAGATCAGCGGGCGAAGTTATACCACCGCCAAGCTCCGAGACACGAACCATGATCCCAAGATCGACCCTCGAAAGCTTGAATGTGGAGCGTGACGTGACCTACGCGAGCTATGGTGATCGAACCTTGGCGATGGATCTGTACCGACCGAAAAAAGGATGGGGGAAGCTTCCGGCCATCATCTGCATTCACGGAGGCGGCTGGGCAAACGGAAACCGTTCGAGCCATGCGAACGTCGCTCAAGCATTGGCATCACGAGGTTATGTCACGGCAACGATTTCGTATCGGCTGAGTGGTGAAGCACCTTTCCCAGCAGCCATTCACGATTGCAAAGCAGCGGTCCGATTTCTGCGAGCTAATGCAGATCGATATGGGATCGATGCCCAAAAGATTGGAGCAATCGGACTCTCGGCGGGCGGACACTTGACCGCATTGCTGGCGACATCGGCGGGAATCACAGAATTGGAAGGGAACGGCGGCAACGCTGAATTCAGCAGCGATATCCAAGCAGCTATTCCAATGGGAGCGCAAACTGATTTGTTGTCAGAACATGTGCGAGATGTCTCGGCAAGCGAGGCTCGCGGGCAAATTTGGAGACAGTTCCTTGGCGGTTCACAGCAACAGCAAACCGCAGCCTATCGACTTGCCTCGCCGCTCGAATATCTTGACAAAAACGATCCGCCTTGCTGGTTGATCACGGGCGAAAAAGATAACCCCAGCACGCATGCAGATCGATTCCGACAACGGGCAAAGGAATTGGGAATCACCTGCGAATTGACGGTGATTGAAGGTGCTCCCCACCCGTTTCTTGGCAAACAGATCTGGTTCGACCAGATGCTTGAAGCGGCGGATAGACTGTTCGGAAAAATACTAAAGTAGCGTTTCCGGCGACTGGATTACGATGAACTGCCAATAACCGCCCGCAGCAATCTCGGCTGAATCCCCCGAGCATCCAATTCTGTTTTTGCTTCGATCCATCATCGGGCAACCGCTTGGAACCACCGCCGCAGGCTGGAGAACCATCGCCTAAGGAGGAAACGCGATTCCAGCGGGCAAGCCGGTTCTAGCCAAAAGAAGGCCGCCCATCGCTACCGGAGCCGTTAATATTGTAGGTTTAGCAACCAGAAGCCGGTTTGTTCACGGACTCGTCGCTCGTGTGAAAGTGCTCGAGCAGCTGAAGTAATTAGGGATTTCATGGAAAGAATTTGGCAAATCCCTAAGAAACCGATCCGAGCCGGGTCTACATCTACAGAGCGTGAAATCGTCCTCATCCAGGGCTACCCGGCGCAGCACAGAGTGCATGTTGAAACTATCTCCGCAACGAAATTCATCTGGTGGTCAGGAAGTGTGTGAGCACACGCTCCGATCGCTGTTTGACAAAGAGGAGACTCCCCTGTTGCGGTATGCGCATTCACTGATCGGACGTCGGGCGGTGGCGGAGGAGATCGTTCAGGAAGTGTTTTTGCAGCTCCATCTTCGCTGGGACAATGTCGACTCACCCAAAGCGTGGCTGTATCAAAGCGTCCGAAACCGCGTCTTTAACTATTTGCGTGACAACCGCAAAGAAACGATCTCCAGCCAGCAGAAGGAGACCGCAAACAATATGGATTTGGAATCACCCGAAATGGCACTGATGCGGATGGAGGCCACCGGGGAGTTGCGAAAATGCTTAGAAGAACTGAACGACACCGACCGACAGCTGGTCAAGCTGAAATATTTTGACGGCTTGAAATATCGTGATATCAGTGAACAGACCGGCCTGAGCATTGGGAACGTCGGCTATCGATTGCACCATATTCTCAAAGAGCTGGCTCAGAAATTAAGTCCACTTGGCATGGACAATCTCTCATGAACGAAAAATTACCCCCCAGCTCAATCGACCCGCAAATCGAAGCACGTTTGGTGGCGCTCGTGCTCGGCGAAGCTTCCGATTTTGAGCAGGACGAGTTGGATCGCCTGATTGCACAAGACCCGACGTTAGCGGTGTTCCTGCAAGAAATACAAACAGTGCATGGACTGCTGCGTGAAGTGGGAGAGGGAGATACGATTCCAGAAATCAATGACTGGAAGCTGCCCTCGGAGAAACGACAGGCGGTCCTAGCAGCAATTGATGGCCAGCCAGCCCCACTGGCAGCTCCCGCGGCGACCACCGACCTGATCGACGATTCAGCTTCGCAGCGAAGAAGATTGATCCGCAATATTGCGTCGATGGCCGCGATGTTCTTATTCATTGGCGGAGTGTGGACCGCGATGGAAATGAACCAACGCACCGATTCGATGCGTGTCACGGCAACCGATTCGAGATTGTTTGAATCTGCCGCCCCAAGTCCAGATACCGCCCCAAGCTCAAATCTGAATGGGGGAACTAACCTTTGGTTTGATTCACTGGGAGACAACGAGAAATTAGGACTCGAGATCGCTGACCCCAGTAACGGCAGAGAGGAACTGGATTTCGAGGAGGAGCAATTATCTGAATCACCACCGCCTGCCCCTCCAACGAGCGAAAGTCATTCCAGGTACGAAACCGAGGCTGATATGGCAGCCAAGCGGAGAGCGGAAGGCCGCCAGCAGCAAGAACAACAGCACGGTCAGCAGCAAAAGAGCCAAATCAGTTCAGCAACCAATTCAGACCAAGGCTTGACTTCAGGCATCACCCGCAATGGTGCCGTCGGAGAAGCATTGCAACAACCCAGCCCGGGGATGAACGGTCCTGGCATTGGTAATGATGAATCTGAGCCTGCACCTGCATTCGGGGGTAGCGGATTCGGGGGTAGCGGCTACGGGGGAGGCCGAGCTTCTGGCAGCGCTGGCGAAGCTGACAGTTTGTCGGCGAACGGCATCGCAGCCCCCAGCGTTGGCGCTGTCCCCAATCAAGATGGCATCGATCAAGAAATGATGGGCGGCATGATGGGTGGCGGTGGTGGTGGTATCGGCGGTTTCGCTGGTGGTGACTATCGGAAGCTAAGCGAACGACGCACGGGGAGCATGAAGTCAAGAGATGCAGCAACAATCGAGGATTCCTCGGATATATCAGTTGGTGAAGCAAGCTCTCTGTATAGAGGACAGCGGGAGCTACTAAATCGAACCGATCAGATGAATCAGATCGAGACCCCAACACCTGAGCCACTGAATCAGCTCGGAAAAATCGGTGAGGCCTTTCAAGAGTCTGACGCGATCGAAGGTAATCTCGACGAGGCTCTCAACGACAATTTCTTTTCTCCGCCAGCCGCCGCGGAAACCGAAACGCCAACTCTCGAATTAGATCGAGAAGGATTTGAGCAGCCAAGAATCCAGCTACAAGGTGGTGAACTCGGGAAAAAGCAGAACGATCAACAACTTCTCCGGGATTCGAGTGCTCCAGCAACAACAGGGAGTAACAAAAGAACCGACCAAGAAAACAATGAGGGAATCAATCTGGCACTGGAGGATTGGGAGCAAACCGGTCGAAGACGCGAGAGTGAAAAACGGGGGCAGGCGGACAAAAATCCCGGTGCTGACTCTATCGATTTACTCGGTGGTCAAACGCGTCCCACACCCGCCCAACGAGGCCCCAATCCGCTGTCGGGTGAAGATGCATCGAAAGGAACGCGAAACACCAAGAGATTCCTAGGACGAACAATTCCTGAAAAAGCGGAAAAGAAACCGGGGTCCATCTCCAAAGAACTAGCGAAGTCGAAGGTAGATAAATCGTCAGCGGAAACGGCGTTAATCGAAAAATCAGCCCTCCAAGAACCATTCTCGACATTCTCATTGCATGTCAGCGATGTCTCTTTCAAACTCGCCCGCGCGGCCCTCGGCAGCGGTTCTTGGCCAGACCCCGAGAAGGTGCGAGTCGAAGAATTCATCAACGCCTTTGACTATGGCGATCCAATGCCGAGTCAAAGCGATAAAGTGGCCTGCCGTATCGAACAATCAGCACATCCGTTTCTGCAGCAGCGAAATCTGATGCGTGTCTCGATGCGAACCGCAGCTGCTGGTCGCTCGAGTAGCACACCACTGCGGCTGACACTGTTGGTTGACAATTCGGGATCAATGGAACGATTCGATCGCCAACAAACCCTGCGTCGTGTTTTCATCACGCTCGCACAACAGTTGCAGCCGCTCGATCAGGTCACGCTGATCAGTTTCGCACGCCGCCCGAGATTATTGGCCGACAAGGTCAATGGAAAGGAGGCAATGCAATTAGTGCAAACCATCGAAAACTTACCGAGCGAAGGGGGGACCAATCTCGAATCTGCCCTGACATTAGCTTTCGAAAAAGCGCTCGAACAGAAAATGGAGCAAGCCCAGAACCGAGTCATATTGCTAACTGACGGCGCTGTGAATCTTGGCAATGCAAACCCAGAGAGTCTGTCGCAAATCATCACTAGCATGCGTGGGGCCGGCATCGCTTTTGATGCTGCTGGCATCAATGCGGAGGGTTTGAATGACGAAGTTCTCGAAGCACTTACCCGTCAAGGCGATGGCCGCTACTACCTGCTCGATTCAATAGAAACTGTCGATGAAGACTTTGCCCGCCAGGTTGCCGGTGCGCTGCGGCCAGCCGCCAAGAACGTCAAGGTTCAAGTTCAGTTCAACCCCAAACGAGTCAATCGGTACAAATTGCTGGGATTCGAAAAGCACCGCCTGAAGAAAGAAGATTTCCGCAACGATAAAGTCGACGCAGCTGAAATGGCCGCAGAAGAGGCGGGTGTCGCGGTCTACCAATTTGAAGCGAAACCAGATGGCGAAGGAGACATTGGAATGGTCTCCGTCCGATTCCACGATGTCTCTACTGGACAAATGATTGAAAACACCTGGCCGATTCTATACGAAGCCAACGCGGCGCGAATCGACCAAGCTGCTGCGACCCTTCAACTCGCGACTTCAGCCGCGCTGTTGGCGGCCAAACTGCGAGGAGACCCACTAGCAGAACGCATTGACTTGCGAGACCTGTCCAATCTCGTCGCCGAACTCCCCGAACGAATTCGCAACACGAAGCGCGTCAAAGAACTACTGCAGATGATTCAACAAGCAAGACAGCTAACAGGCCAATGATGCGGCCAGGCCTCCGCAGTGACCGCCATCAAGGTGGAACCTGCACCGCCACCTGACACCAATTTCAAATTCATTGCAGCTGCAGTGCACTGTGGTTGCGACCTGTGAGCACGGGTGAGCTGTCAACCACTCACCCACACGAACCCATGCCACTCAGGAAAATGCAACCATGACCAAGCTAAAAAACTCCGCGTTCAATTATGGGTTCCCAGTGGCCGCAGCGATCCGTCGTATCGGCATAGCTGTAGTCGTCGTCTGCCTCGGCACGCTCACTCCCGCCTTGGGCCAAGGACCTGACCAAGCATCGATTAATAGTGCAATTGGGAGCGATGGCACCGGAACGATTGTTGTGGAAGCACGGGGCAAGCTACCGGAACCAGCGGTGTTTTATACCGCCACAGCAAACACCACCGCGACGATCAACACGACGCAGATTGATCAAGTCGTCCAATTGAAAGTCAAGGTCATTCAGGGGAAAGCAAAAACACTGAGTTTCGGAATTCATGGTTCGGGGCAAGTGATCAAAGCAGACAGTAAAAACTTGCAATCCTGGGCGGTTCGCCAAGTCGGCCAAAAGCGTTTTCTCGACTTAGAAATCAAAGCGAACACCAACGAGTTCGAAGCCACAATCGCCCTCCGCTCCAATGCTATCCAACTTCCTGCAACCATCGAGCTTACTCACCTGACACCTGGCGAGTCCATCGGATTTGCCTCAATGCTGCACCTTCAATTCGCTTCCGGAGTGTATGGCCGAGTGACCAAGGTGAACGGGTTCGCTCCGCTAGAACCAAAAAACAATCAAAGCCGTTTTCAGACAGCAACAGGCGGTCAAATCCAACTCTCTCTGAGTCGCAGTGGCACAGCACCAGCACCGGTCGAGTTTACCGAGACGACATTGACGGGAAACCTTCACAATAATGGCAAGTCGATTGATTTCACCTTACGCGGCTCGGTAGTCGTGACGGAGAAGAATGCTGAGATCGCGATCTTGTCGGGTAATGCGGCGGTTAGCGAAATACCCAAAGAGAAAAACTATCGATTGCGACTCTCTCAAGTTGGCAAACAAACCATCTACAAACTTATTTTTCCAACAGTTGGCACATTTCCGGTAACGCTTGATTTTGTTGCGGCGTTATCACAAGGCGAGGCAAAC
>JAYZAR010000233.1:0-8860 GCA_036339635.1 Planctomycetota bacterium
ACTCAGTATAACCCGATGAAAACACTGCATCTCTACCGCCACTCACTTCTGATCCTCTTGTTGCCGCCGCTCGGATTGTCGTTTGTGGGTTGTGTGAAACGATCCGAAAGTGACGTGGTGATCTATTCTGCATTGGACCAAGAATTTGCTGAACCTATCCTGAACGCCTTTGAGAGGTCGACTGAGGGACAAACAACCGCGATCCGCAAATTTGACGTTGAATCTACAAAAACGGTCGGACTGGCAAATCAAATTATCGCCGAGGAAAAATCACCAGTCTGTGATCTCTTTTGGAACAACGAAATCATCCACACCGTGCGACTGCAGAAACTGGAACTACTTGAACCTCGCTCGTGGGATGTCGAAGCTGGCTATCCAAGAGACATGATTGCGAAGGATGGTAGTTGGTGCGGCTTCGCGGCCCGCGCCCGAATTCTGATTATCAACACACAACTGCTAACCGATCCCGAGCAATACCCTCGCTCGGTCCGTGATTTGGCCGATCCCAAATGGGCCAAGAATTGCGCCATGGCACGCCCATTGTTTGGCACTACCGCCACACATTTTGCCGTCCTTCGCGAGACCCAAGGTGAAGAGGCAACGCTCGAAGAACTCAAAAAAATCCGCGACAACGCTGTGATTCTCTCGGGAAACAAACAGGTCGCATTAGCGGTTTCCTCGGGACAGATTGCGTGGGGCCTAACCGATACAGATGACGCCATCATCGAAAAGGATAGTGGCATGCCGGTCGCAATCGTCTACCCTGACCAAAACTCGGACCAACCGGGCGCTTTGAGAATCCCCAATACTGTCGCCGTCATTCGTAACGCGCCACATCCAGTCGCAGCGGACGCCCTGGCCGACTTTCTCGTTCGCCCCGAAACCGAAGACCGCCTCGCGATGGGCAACAGCAGTCAAATCCCAATCAGCCGTGGCAGCGAATTTCCCCCTCGAGTCCTGCCACCTGAACCGGTCCGTTGGATGCGCGTCGACTTTGAAGCGGCGGCCGAAAACTGGGACGAGTGGATCAACGCGGTTGGTCAGATCTTTGCCCAATGAAGCGATCGAGTTGACGCCTTAGAATCAGCAGTGTTGTGAGCCTGGGCCATCGCCAAGACAACTGCAGGCAAGACAACTGCGGGTTGGCAAGAAATTGCCACTCCGACGCTCGGCACTCAATCAATAAACCTCAACTGCTTTGACAACGGTTGGCGTCCCTTCATAAATCACTCGATCACCCGGCTGCAATCGACATAATTCCTCCCAACCGCCGGTCGGAGCCTTTAGTCGCTGCGCAGCATCTTGGCGGACAACAACATAACGTCGCGGTTCGATGCAAAACAATAATGCATCGGGATCGCTTATGTTGACCGAGTCGGCCGGCTGTTCGTCATTGGTTTTGGGAAGATTCTTCATGCAGGCGATGTTTCACTGGTTGCGTGACACGTCTGGTCACTTCAAGTTAAAGTTTACGCCACTGTCGGCGACGGGACCACTCAGAGTCGCGATGATTCGAATGGTCTCCTGCCTCCTCCACCCATAGAATTCGCCGAGCCAACGCTTGTTGTTTCCTATCGAAATCCCCTCATCAATTGATAGCATTCCGATTCCAAGTGGAATATCCGCTCGAATCGAGCTTGCGCGGGAACGAATCCAGGCATTCCAGGACCGCTGGGACCGCCCACAGATCGAACAATTCGTCGCCGGCGATTACGCGTTGGTTTGGCAGACACTTCAATGGATCACCGATTCGGTGCCCAGAACCGGCCAGCGTTTTCTCGAATGGGGCTGCGGGTTTGCGGTCGTTAGCGGGCTGGCAGCCGAACTGGGTTACGATGCGATTGGAATCGAAGCCGAAATCGATCTGTTGCGAGAGGGGATAAAAACAATCGAGCAATGGAAATCCATCGATTCAAACCCGACCAAGATCGAATTAATCCACGGCAATTTCTTACCGCCCGGTGCCGACTCGCTAGCCGACGATCCGACGTTGCCCAGCCTTGGACATCCGCTCCCCGAAGCCTACTCAAAGATCGGTCTGAACTTGGACGATTTCGCGATCGTCTATTCCTATCCGTGGCCGGGCGAAGATGATTTTCATGAACTCGTCTTTGACCGCTACGCCGAAAGCGGTGCCCTGCTAGTCCAATTCTGCGGGCCGAATGACGTGCGAGTTTGCCGTAAAGTAAATTCACCAATCACTCGCCGACCCGAGACATTTGATTGAACACGTCAACCGACGACACTACTGCCTCTGCGTCGACTGACTGAACAACGTGCGCTCACAATTACTCTAATTCCAACGTACGCGTCCTACGCTTGTCTGTCACGCAACTGAGTTCGAAATTCCGCTAGCTGACCCAGTTCGCTAGCCAACCCAGTTCGCTAGCCAACCCAGTTCGCTAGCCAACTCAGTTCACTAGCCAACTCAGTTCACTAGCCAACCCAGTTCACTGGGTGAATCAAGGCACTCGCTTAAGTGGAATCAGTGTTTGCAACCTTGGCCAGCGATAAATTCAATGATCATGCATCGACTTCAAAGATCGCTTCGATTTCCACTGCGATGGCACCAGGCAGTGCATTGGTGCCCAGAGCACTGCGCGCTGCAACGCCGGCGTCTTCGCCAAACACATCACGGAACAACTCGCTACAACCATTGATGACGGCAGGTTGCTGATCAAAGCTATCGGTGCTCCTTACCAGTCCCAATACTTTGACCACGCGACGAACCTTATCTAGACTCCCGATTCCCGCCTGCAACGTCGCCAGCATCCCCATCCCAGTCAGGCGTGCGGCATCGTAACCAGCTTCAACATCCAAATCCAAGCCAAGGCGACCCGTGATCAGTTGACCGTTATGCTGCAGCGGCCCATGCCCGGACAGATACGCCATACCGTTGGTGACGACGATCGGCTTGTAAACACCCATTGGCTTGGGAGCAGTTGGTAATTCAATCCCCAGTTCTTTCAGTCGTGCTTCAGCGCTCATTCAACCGTGCTCCTAGTATTAACAACAACTTATGGAATCGCTCGCATATTTCACGAAGGCGTCACAACCGTTCGAAGCGGCGTGACCACTAGAAAGCGAGCCATTGATGGTTTGATTCAGATTATAGGTGCATTCGTTAGTCACGGAACGACGGGTAAAACAAGATCCACGAGACGCTCGATCAAGCCCAACGCCCTGCCGACCCGATCACTCCTGTAAGTCCAAGAAGCAGTTTCCACCAACTGCTTGCTTCCTTTCCCTGCCTGCCATTGGTAACGCTTCAACACGCGTGTGCCGATTGGATAAAGAGAACCAGCAGATGGCTTCACAATCTCCTCGAATGTCGGTCGTGCTTCCTGTGCGCGATGGGGAATACACGATCACCAGCCGTGTAGAGCGAATCCTCGAGGCGCTGACCGCGATGACCCGCGAAGCATCGGAAGTGGTTGTCGTCGATGACGGCAGCAAAGACAGCACCTCGGAAGTCCTGAACGAACTGGGTGCACGGTACCCACAAGTTCGAATCGCGCGGCACTCGCGACCAAGAGGCCTTGAGGCGGCTGGTCAGACCGGCCTCGAGAAAGCCACCGGTGACTTGGTGTTTATCCAGGAAACGGAGGCGGAGTTACGGATCGAAGATCTGCGTCGGCTGCTGAAGATGAGCGAGGACGATTCAGTGGTAGCTGCCCGCGCCGAAAGCACCGCCAAGTCCCTGGCGCCAGCTCTGCTGCGTCGGCTTCGCGCCTGGGGAACCCGCCACTCGGTCGATAATCCCGAGACCACCACGCCCAAGTCAAGCGTTCAAATGATTCGACGTCCTCATCTGCAACGGCTCGCGAGTCGGCAGGGAGAGCGTTATCAGCTTCACGGCGAAACATTGCACTCGACGACTCTCGAATGAGTCCCGACTAAGCCTTGTTTTGGGCCCAGCTCAATCATTCGGGCCCAGCTCAATCGTCCTGGTTCAAATCAGGGTCGATCGCCTCCTCCCAGCCAAGCAATTTCAGTTCAGTCTCACCCGCCCAGCGGTTCGATTCGCCCCACAGATCACGATCACAAACCGGACACTTCGCGGCTTCGGCCGACGGGTATTGGTGCGGCGTCCCGAGGTCAGGCTGCAATCAGATCGCTTCACATTCATCGCAGCTGATCAAACCATGGGGTGAGTCCTCACTACAGAGACGCACGCCGCATAGTCCACCGCCGCATACTGGGCAAAAGCCGATCGAATGAAAAGGGTTCATCATTGGGACTCCACCGGGTAAGCCGTGATCACAGGATTCCCTTCCAACACCAGCAACACGATAGTCACTGGTGGCTGGCCGCGACTGTTGCCGGTCCTGCCGCCAACAAAGCCAATTTTTCGTTGCAACTCGACTTTATAAATCGTACGGCGACCGTCAGCTTCTCTCTTTTTTTGCAACGACTGCTTTGCAAGTTTCCAAGCGTTATCAATCGTTTACTATGAGACCAAAGAACCTCTGTCGAACACACCATGCGGCCCCGGTCGACTAGGTAGGTCACCAGCATGACGACGGACATGCTCCAGCCGATGCCCCTCCGCGCTGCCGGGACCGTAGAAGAGACCAGCTGGCGAGCGGACAACATTCGGCGACGTTTCTCGCAGCCAGTCTCGCCTCGGATCAATCGCCTGGCTAGCTGACTCGCCCCTATCCGAAGAAGGCTGTTCCCTACCCGAATAACGCTGGACATCATCCCGTCCAGCACTCTTATTCACGGAGTTCGAACGAGCATCTGGGTTCGAACGAGAGGTAGGCGGCGACTTGGTGACGTTCGGATCGCGAGAGCCCTGTTCGGCAACCTGCTGAATCTCCCCCGGCACAGGGAGCTTCCAACCAAAACGCTCGTTCACCCGTAGAGCAATCGCTGCATACAAAATGAACAGCAGTGCAAAGGCGACTCCAGCGACTTTCGACCATTTTCCGCGGGGACGTCTCCCGCCTTATGGAGAGTATTGCATCGGTTCCCTTGGATTGTCCAAACGCTTCACGGAAAACAGACGTAAATCGCACCCCCGGTTCAACCTCGAAGCCTGGGGACTTAGAGAACGTACCACAAGGAAGTCGCCATCCGGTAAACCCTATCCCCTATGACCAACGGAAATTACCTTGAGTGGCAGCTAAGTAGCATCTCCAAACACCAGACATCAAAGTGTTCTCAAACCCGAATGATTAGGTTTACCCGACTCCAGTTGGAACTGTCGCAGTTGGCCCGAACGCAAGTGGCACGACATCAACGCGCCTGTGGCAGCGCCCGCAAACCGAAGGGGTGATGATCCAGCCTTGATCGGCAAGACGGAGACGCACTGCAATAGTGACAGGAGACGTGGTAACAGAGCTCTGAAAAGGTTCCAACCAACTTGGTTGGCAGCAATGAAGTTCACAGCTCAAACCTGTCGGCAGATCCCGCTCCCAAGTCGGTGACAGCGCGCGTTGACTCGGACAGCGATTAATCGGAGCAATCTGCCGGGCAGATCCACCACGCGAACGCACCGCAAGAGTCGACGTTCCGAAGCATCATGTTTTGCACTAGCTCTCGGATTTTGGTTTCTTGGGCTTTGATTCCGATTTCTTCGAACTGGAAGATTCCGACTTTTTGGAATCAGCCTTGGCTGCTTTCTTGTAGCCTTCACTGCGGTAATCGGTCTGGTAGAACCCACTGCCCTTGAACACGATCGCCGCACCACTTCCAAACAACCGTTTAAGCTTGTTCTTCTTGCACTCGGGGCATTTCCTTTTTACAGAATCGTTGATGTTCTGGAACAACTCAAAGGTATGTCCACAAGCATCACATTCGTAATCGTACGTAGGCATCGCGACATCCAAAACGGCAGGGAATATTCTCGTGCCCCAGAATAGCAAAAAATGTGCCGGCCGCTACGCAGCAATGAACCAACGACAAAACGGCTATTTGATCGTCCCCTGAGCGGGTCCTTGGGCCTGGCCTTGGGCAGGGGCTGGAGCCGAGAACGATTCCTGGATGATTTTCCAATCGGCCGGCGGTTGCTGGGGAAGAAAGTTACCCATGAACTTTTGAATACCGGCCCCAATTTTATTACGGCCTAGGTCCTGGAATTCATAGTGGTCGTATTTCATCGAAATCTTCGGATCGAAGTTGGGTGCATACATCACCAGTGCTCTCGGCAGCATCGTTTTCTGATCGAGTGCAACCTGCACAAATTTGTATTGGGCCCGATCCTCCTGACGTTTTGGATGGGCTTCCACCAAAACGATTCCACTCGCGTCCGCTGGCGTCGCCCGAAGGCGCACCCAGTAGCGGTTTTGGATTTCCTGAGCGTCCAAGTTAAAAACAAAGGGAAGTGGACCGTTGATGATTTGCTGCCCTTGCATTTGGGGCGGTAAATTCTGAATTCGACACTCCTGTTTTCCGCGATCGAATTCAATCAACTGTTTACCGTTGCAGACCCAATACTCACCGTACTGCCCAGCCTGGGCTTTGAACTGCGGCTTGGCATCTTGCATTCCAGTGTAAAAGACCATGCTGTCGACACGGAACAACCCTCTGTCAGGGGCTGCATACTTGATGACTCCGTCGGCTCGATTTGCGTGAATACCGGACGGAGCGGCAAACTGATCGAAATGCCAGCGCGCAAATTTACAGTCGAGGGTTTTCGTTGATTTGCTCTGAGATTCCCAAGCCGTTAGCACTTGCGTCAGCTGGGCCCGCTCAGCGGCCGTTAGTGGTGGGAATGGCCGATTCGCTTCCGGAATGTCGCCCTGACGAGCTAAGCGAGCATCGGGGCTTGCAGCAGGTTGCTGCGCCAGCGTGGGTGCCAAAATCAGTATGACCACTGCTGTGGCCCAAGTCAGTCGCATCATCCGTGACGCCGCCTTCCCTTGCGCGTGAAACTTGACGCGAGCAGCCGATTCGCTCTCGTCCCGCGCGAATCGTAGCAATCTCGATCGGGTCGTAGCAATCTCGATCACACCGCAATCTCGAACGAGCCGCAAAAAAGCATTCTCCAAGTAGAGGGACGGCCCGAATCGTACGGGTCAGAAACAGACGGTTGCTGAAAAAAAGGAGAGGCTCATCTCAACTGCACAAACAATTGCTAGCCAATCGAACACAGGGCAGAAAAACTCGCCATTGAATCACTTTCAGCGTGTCTCATCGATCCGCACGCGACTTTCAAATGCCCCCCACCAACCGAGTTTGATCAGCAACGCTCGAATTGGAGGACATTTCCGGTTGTTCGGGTCATGAGTCCTGACGTCCTCAGCCGATTGATTCCCAAGAGTGGCGATTCAGTTGTCAAAGCATGGCAACTCATTGGTCCAAGGTGGGGGAAGATTGCATGTCCAAAGGACTTTCACGTCGTCGATGGCTGGCAGGCAGCTCCATCGCTGCGATGTCGTATGGTTTTACGCATTCGATTCAGGCAGAGACGACCGTCAATTGGTCATCGACAGCGGCTATTCAATGTCAAGCCACGAATTTTCGAGATCGTGTTGGGACCGGCGTTGTATTGACTGCATTGGCAGCATCACCGAGTGGCGAATCACTCGCCGCTGCCGGCGAGGATCGTAGGATTCGCATTATTCACACCGCCGATTTGACGACGACGCAAACGTTAATCGGGCACCGTGACCGAATTCGCAGCGTGGCGTTCGATCGTGAAGGACGCTTCCTCGCATCAGCGGGTAACGACGGGCAACTTTTCCTTTACGATTGCGCCGCCGACTATCAAACCACTCACCGTTTCGCTGGCAATCCAGCATTGTCAGATATCGCCTTCGGGCCGCGTGACCCACGACTCGCGATCGTCGGGTTCTCAGGCCGTGTCACCGTGATCGATCCTGACCACCAGACCAGCCGAGGCTTTGATTGCGGCAGTCGCGATCTACGTGCTGTTGCGTTTCGGGATGACCTCGGTGTTCTGGCTGTGGGTGGGCGTGACGGCAGATTACTGCTGCTGGATCCCGAAAACGGTCAGATCATTGCAGCCGAACCATTGCATCGCGGCAGAATCCGCGGCCTTTGTTTCCATCGCCAATCCAATGGAATCGTTTCGATCGGAGAAGACGGGACAGCAATCGTCTACGACACGAAGAATCAAAGGGTACTACATCGCATTGAAGTCAGCCCCGGCAAACTGTTTAGCGTTAGTGTGCTCAACAGCCAGCTGGTAGCCGTTGCAGGCTCGGATAACCATATTCGAATTCTGAATACCGATGAGGGGAAAGTGGTCCGCGGCTTGGAAGATCACATCGGTAGCGTGACCTGCCTTGCCAGCACCGGAACCTCGCTGTTGTCCGCAGGGTTTGACGCCACCTTGCGACGCTGGTCCGTTGGCAGCAGCACAATACAGACCGAACGGATCGCCGAGAGCGATCCAACGAAAGATCGATAACACACAGCGGCAATTGCTGCTTCAACAATGTGGCACATGGGGGTGCCGATCGTGCTTTGGAATCGGAAACGACGCGATGAACGCCGCCGGCAACGAGCCATTCGTGGCTCAGAACGGCGTCATCATCGAGCCGAACAACTCGAACCCCGTCAGCTCCTTGCTGCCAACCCAATTCACTTGGGGGTGGTCTATCTGGAAACAGATTATCTGGAATCAGATTCGGATGTCGGTGGTGATTCTCGCGGTGACCGCTTCATCGTTTCTTTCACCGGTGGTGCGCCCGATACCAAGCTCGCGCAACTTAGAATCCGAACCGACAAAGATTCGGATGGGATTTCTGTGGGCGATCCGATCTACGACACCGAAGTCGGTGGGCTGGGAAAAAATGGCGCTCATAGTTTCCGGCTACTTACCACCGAGTCAGCTAATGGCGAAGCCATCGAAGCCGTCGCCGAGGTCAGCGACGGTGGCCAAGAACTG
>JAYZAR010000234.1:0-15448 GCA_036339635.1 Planctomycetota bacterium
ACAACACCAGTTGGTACGACTCGGGAATCGCATTCGCGATCCCATCATACGTGATCGCTTCCAAGCTCGATCGCTTGAAAGCGGGTGAAGACATCCGCAAGGGCCTGATCGGAATCGCCTCAAAGTCGCGTGACCCATACCAAGATGAAACTACGATTGCGGCGGTGCGGGTTCGCTCCCCCGCAGAGGCGGCTGGGATTCTAGCGGGCGACGAGGTGATGGAGGTTGCCGGCCAGCCGGTCCGGCGTCAATTAGACATCCGACAAGCACTCGGTAGTTTTGATGCGGGCGAAAAGGTACAGCTGAAACTTCGGCGAAACGGAAAGCCGATCGATGTCGAAGTCACGTTGGCCGAAACCATTCCTCCACTCCAACCACAACGGTTCGGCATCATTGCTCGCGAGGAAAGTGGCGAGACCGAGAATGATCCAAATCGAGTCATCGTCGATGTCGTAATCCCAGATTCACCGGCCAGTGACCTTATCCAAAGCGGTGATGTCATCACAAAACTTGGAGAGGCTGACGTCAGCGATATCGAAACACTGCGGCGTCTGGCACTGTCCACCGGTCCCAATGTAACGGTCACACTGAATATTGAGCGTGACGGTGACAACCAAACGATTGAGATCACACCGCAATCCATTGCGGGCGATGTCCCAAGCGATGTCCCCCCAAGCTGGAAACGCAATGACGAGGATGATCAGACGGAGTGGGTCACCCAGAAAATTCAACTCCCAGATTCGGCGAACGAGGCCGCCTTCTTGGCCCCCAAGGCCGGCGACGCGGAACCGACTCAGCAGCAACTTGGGTTGATGATAATGCTTCTAAATCCTGGTCAAGGCTCGCCTGCCGAAGTCCTTGAAAGATGGTCTATTCCGGCACGTGATTCAGGCGTCGTGATTTGTGCGATTGCACCTGAAGACGCCAAACGTTGGCTACCCAAGGAAATGGAACTGGTCGCTAAATTTGCGACTGCGGTACTAAGGAAAGCGGCAATTGACCCAGCAGCCGTTTCGATCACGACACCCGGTGCGCTCGCAGGTGGGAAAGCGGGAGCGGCTGACTCCATGGCGCTCGCCGTCGCCGTCTCCCAGAGCAGTACGTTCTTTGGTGTTGCCGTTTCGGCCGAGACCCGTCCACCTGCTATGCGGTTGAGCGAGAACAGCCCATCGGCCGCACTTCAACTGCTAATTCCAATCAAACGCGAAGATGAACTCCCCGGCTGGGCTGCAGCAGTGGAGAAAGCGGGCTACCCAATCGTTCGTGGTGGTGAGATCCAGGAATTGACTCTGCTGCAATGGACTCGACTTCTGCAGGCGATCTAAAGTCGCTCGAAATCAATTCGCACAGTCGATGCCCACTGAAACTGCACCATACCCGTCTACGTTCCGCAATACGTCGAAATGGCATGCGTATTATTTCTGAGCGTGGAACAAGGCTACGGGGTCGCAAGAACCCCCTAGTGACCTTCTTCCAATGCAGCATTCCATTCGAAGATGCTATCCCTGATGGAAATAGCCTGCTTCTCGCTGCAATGACGAAGTCTCTGACCCAAACTGATCGGATTGTGCTAACCTTCTGCGTTTAACGTTATTCTCCGAATATTGAGTTCCTACTGACGATGTGGCTCGCCTTACAGATTATTTTTGGGTTCATCCTTTTAGTGGGTGGAGGCGAGAGCCTGGTCCGAGGTGCGGCGCGCATCGCTGCCGCATTCAAAATCTCACCATTAGTCATCGGCCTCACAGTCGTCGCATTTGGGACCAGCGCACCCGAACTCGGGGTCAGCCTGCAAGCTGCGTTCGCGGGAAAACCGGATGTTGCCATTGGAAATGTTGTGGGAAGCAACATCACGAATGTGCTTCTGGTTTTAGGAATGTCTGCCTTGGTTGCCCCACTGATCGTTTCAAGCCAACTGATTCGGCTCGATGTACCCCTCATGATTGCAGCCTCCCTCTGCGTCTGGGGGATGGGGGCGGACGGCAACATCAGTCGCGTTGAAGGTGCTGTACTTTTTGGAATCCTAGTGATTTACATCGCATTTAGTATCTGGAAGAGCCGTAGTGAAAACAAAGCTGTTGTGGAGGAGTTTGCCGCTGAATATGGTGCCCCGGGACAAAGCAGTCTATCCACAGATATCGTACTGATCCTGGCTGGATTGGCCTTACTAACGCTAGGTGCAGGTTGGTTAGTCGACGGTGCGGTCGCGATCGCCGCTTCTCTCGGTGTGAGCGAGTTGGTCATTGGCTTAACGGTCATCGCCGTTGGCACCTCATTACCCGAAGTCGTCACGTCCGTTGTGGCAAGTTATCGCGGTGAACGAGATATTGCAGTCGGCAACGTCGTCGGCAGCAACTTGTTTAATCTGCTCTGCGTACTTGGGCTGACCAGTGCAGTCTCGAGCACAGGTGTATCGGTAACCGACGAGGCGATTGCGTTTGACATCCCTGTGATGGTCGCCGTCGCTGTTATTTGCCTGCCGATCTTTTGGCTCGAGGGAGTGATACGCCGGCACGAGGGTGCGATGTTTCTGAGTTACTACTTGGCCTACACGGCCTTCTTGGTGCTTTCGGCAACACTTCCTGCTTGGGGAGATTCCTTCGGAAACGCGATGGAATTTGTCGTGATTCCGGCAACCCTGTTGACACTAGGGTTGTCCTTTTACCACGCACGCAGAAAACGCAAGCCAGCTCAACAAACCGAGCAATCGTAGCTATCCCAGCTACTTCAATGGCAGTGGCGAACCAAGCCTGTCAGAACGTTGATTGCCAGCTGGTCGTATGAAATCTTTTCAAAACAAAAGACGAATCCAACGCGTTGTCGCTTCGCTGTGACCAGCCAAGGGAACTAGCTGACGTACTCTTCCTCTTCGTCGCCAGTGGGGCGTGAAATCTCTCCAGAATCTTCTAATTGTCGGACGATATCGACAATTTTTTGCTGCACCGATTCGACTTCGCTCACCCGCACGCTGCCAAGGTATTCGATTTCCTCACGAAGATTTTCGGCAGCACGCGTGCTCATATTGCGCATTACTTTTTCCTGCAACGCTTCACTCGCGCCCTTCAGTGACATCGCCCACTGGGCCGTTTCCACGTTCTTCAGAAGTGATTGAATGTCCCGATCGTTTAGCTTGCTGATGTCTTCGAAAACGAACATCAGACGTCGAATATCATCTGACAACTCGGGGTCTTCACTCCCCAAGGTTTCCATGATGGTTCGTTCGATTGAACGCTCACAAACATTCAGGATTTCAGCAACTGCCGCAACACCACCGGCAGCGCTATGCTGCTGGTTCACCATACTGCTTAAACGCATTTCCAAACCAAACTCGAGTTCGGCAATCGCTTCGGGACTCGTCGGTCCAATCGCCGCGATGCGCCGAATAACCTCCAATTGCTTGTTTGACTCCAATCCTGCCATCAGTTCGGCAGAATACGCACCAGGCAGCTGGCTGAGCAGCATCGCAATGGTTTGCGGGTGCTCATCACCAATAAACTGCAATAGGGTGTCGGGTTCGACCTTCTTGATGAAGCCAAATGGCATGGCTTCGATGGATTGCTGCAAGTTGCCAATCAATTCATTGGCATCGCGACCGAGCGCTTCCTTGATTATCTCTTTGGCCCGCTCCAAACCGCCCGGACAGGCATAAAGCGAACTTGCTTTGCTGGTCAAAAACTCGGCGAACACGATCTCTTGATCGTCACCACCAGCCGAATCGGTCTGAGCGATATGAATACTAATCGCCTCGATCAAGCTGGGAGGAAGCCGCCCAATAATCTCAGCTGCTGTGGCGGTCGGCAGACTCATCAGCAGAATCGCGGCCTTCTTGAGTCCGAGTTGATCTAATTCGCTGATCATCGCCATGGCTATTTATTCAGGTTGGTTTGAACCGAGACGGGTCAAAAATATCACGTTTATCTCTATCGGCCCTCGCAACGGAATATCACCGAAATCGGGCTCGTTTTTCCGGTTGTAGCATTTGTTTGGAGAACGACAGCTCAACTCCGAACCTGCCCGCTAACGTCGATGCCGACCACACTCAAGATCAAAGAGTCGAAGTTAGACGATTTCGGTTCGCCCAAAATTGGGCGAAGAAACCGGAGCAAAATAAGATATGACCTGCACCATCACAGCGACACTCTTGCCTAGCTTGACTCGGATTGCCAACCGCCTTCACTGACAATTAAACGTATCCCGATTCCGTTGCGGCTTGTAACGAGAGCATCGCCCGCAAGAGTTTGACAAGGATCGAGAATCCAAAACAGGAGGTCAATCCAAAACCATCCGATCCACAGTCACTACCCCATAGTTGAATCTCTCAAAGCCACCCGATTCAACGGGATTCGCATTAAGATCTAACTCGCGACGCATTAATTGCATTCGCACTTAAGCGACTAAACGAATAGTGCCCGCCAGCCGAACTTTCGAAAATGAAGCAGGGATGCGAATAAACACGGAACTAGGCCACACGGAAAGTGGATCGACGGAACCGCTACCGACGGCTGGGCAACCCGCGCTCGCAGGTAGCTTGATTTTGCAATTATCGCTACTCCGTTGGATCAATGAGAACTTGGACGACTCCATCGGCTTCCAGTCAAAAGGCCCAAAACACTGCAAAAACGGCATCAGAATGCCAAAAAACGCGGCGAGGGGATCAGCGTTTTTTCGCCTTGGTACGATTAGCACCATCTGCTATTCTCCGCCTTCTCGCCGAGTAGAGCTTCAAGGCGGATCGGAACCTCTAACGTTCCGATGAGTGGTGTTTCGCTGGAAAGGAGTCCAAAGTGGAAACCAAACCGACTTCGCTATGTGTCCATATTCGTTGGATGATCCGACGAGATATGCCCTCCGTGCTAGGGATCGAAAATGCATGCTTTGAATTTGCGTGGAACGAAGACGATTTCATTCGATGTCTTCGTCAGCGGAACTGCATTGGCATGGTGGCCGAAGAAGACGACAAAGTCGTTGGGTTCATGATTTATGAACTGCACAAGAATCGGCTGCACATTTTAAATTTTTGTGTTCACCCTGAGCATCATCGCACTGGTGTTGGCCGCGCGATGCTATCCAAGCTGCTCGGCAAACTGTCGCTAGAACGACGCAACCGAATCATGCTGGAAGTCCGCGAAACCAACCTTGAAGCACAGTTGTTCTTCAAATCAATCGGCTTCCGAGCCATTTCGGTTCTGCGTGACTTTTATGACGATACCGTTGAAGACGCCTATCTGATGCAATATCGCTACCAGCCCAGCGTGGAAGAATTGGCGCAACCACACAATCGGATTTCGAAACTCGCCGGCTAGGCCGATTTCACTCGAGCGGTAATCGGGTCGGCCCCACCGCCGACTCGACCAAAATTCGCTCGTCACAATGAGCGAAAGCTGAATTATCGAATGCATCCTTCGTAGCGAGCGGTTGGGCAGTTTACTTGTACAGGAGGAGACTCCGTAGCCTGCCTAACCCGAATTGCGAGTGGATCGAAATGAGAGACATCGAAAGAAGTCTTTACCAAAACTAGCGATCGAACACTCCCAATAAGCAGGATCGCTACTATTCTTCCAGCCGCAACCGCTGCGGTCTAGTCTTCGCCGGCATCGTTAATGCAGCAAAGTAGCGCAACCCGCTTTCGTCATTGCTACCAATCGGGCTGTCGGAACTCGCCGTTGGTTTGCTCGGCAAGCGTTCTTAGGAAAGTCTCAGTGCTACCCTGCACCGCTATGCCAACCGTGTTGAAGTTGAGATGTCGAAACCGATTGCGATGAATAATATCAGGCACAATTTGGGCTGGAGCAGTCAATTGCCCCGTTGTGGGACGTCCATCGGTCAACAAAAACACTGCCTCCAATTCCTGATCAAATTCCAACGAATTCCTCAGTGCTGCATAGGTATTGGTACGGTCTCCGTAACCCAATTTCTGCACAAACTTAATCGCCTCAAGTTTGTTATCTGCGGTCGCTTGAACAAGAACATCACGCCACATTCGAACAGACGACTCATAAAATGCGATCGCAAATTCCGTGTCTTCGGGCAGGTCTTTGATCGCTTTTACCAATTCCAGTTTCGCTCGAGCAAGTCGTGTGTAAGCACCCCAATATTCCTTCATGCTTCCCGAATGATCGATGATGAACATCAGACGCTTTGCATGGATATCGATTCCGTAGTACTGCGGTGTTTCAAAAGCAATTCGGTTCAACGACTCCGGCTTACTGCTGGCAGTAAAGAAACTCTCGCGTTCTATTTTCGGTTTTTCATCTCTCTGCTTCCATGCCTCAAACCGCTCCTCATCACCCAAAAAATGGTGGACATTGACCTGATCCAAAGCAGACTGCAGCTGGTAATGAAGTTGACCGTCAAACTGTTGCTGCAGTCTAGTCAAGAACTCAACCGCATCCGGATGTTCCATTTGCGCCAAGGCCCGTACTAAGTTAAAGCGGAATCCGTAGCTCTCTGAAAATTCAACGCGTTCCACCTGTTGCTTCAACGCTCCAATGGCACCATAGCGTTTGTTTTTCCCGAGCGAATCCGCACAAACCATCGCAAGACCGAGATGCGGGCAATTCAACAAGTCGATCAAAGCTTCCTCTGCCGTTACATGCTCGAACTGACCAATTAAATACAGCAGCATCGTCGTGCTGTGCGGCACTAAATCGTCATCTTCGATGTTCTCGGCAAGGTGTTTAGCGACCGCGAGCAGATCGGGAAGCTTGGTGACATCGCGTTCGGGATTAATCGAGACGATCGTTCGAGTTCTTAAAAGTTCGCTTCGTCCAACCAAAGAACGAAAAAGCCGACTTTCCCCACCCGAGACGGAGTGGGGAATCGTTGCGAAGAACGAGAGAATGATAATCAGACGAAGCACAATCCCCTCCGATCACAAGTCCACACCCCTATGATTATAACCGGCGAACACGAGGGACGTCGACGCTCGCCCGATTGTAGCGGCCAACAGCTCGTGCATTGTAGGTTTCGAGATCACGAACACAGGAGTTTTCGACTACGAATGGCCGAGGACCAGTCGCCCTGCCACGCTGTGACTCGAGAAATCAGGTAAAAAGCGTCTGCCTGAAACACTCATAACGCCGATTCGCCTCGACAACTGGCAGTGATCACGTCCCCGCAGATGCCATCTTGGCTCGCTCGATCGATGCGTCCATGTCTTTGAATACGTTTCCAGCCTCTGGTGTAAAGACACGCCCGATCAACAAATCAGTCACGTTTCCACGATGTTCGGGGTGCTCTTTCATGAAACGTCCGATACTGAATTCTTTGGTGTAGAAGGCATCAACCAACTTCCGGACCCACTTGGCGCCCTGCTTGAATTCACCGCACCAAGACCCGAGTTGGGCAGCGCCCAGATCATCCTTTTCGAATCCTGAGACGATCGCTTCGCCCGCCCGAACCCCCATTTCTAGTGCGAAATAGACGCCCGACGAGTAGACAGGGTCAATGAAACCAAGTGCATCACCGACCAGCACCCAGCCATCGCCGGAATTAGACGTGGTCATGTAAGAAAACTCTTTCGCAGTCTTGACATCGCCTAGCTGCTGAGCCTCATCCAACCGGCGGCCCATCCCTGGACACTGATCCAACTCTTCGCGATAGACTTCCTCGGGCTTGCCTCGCCCTTTCAAAAGATAGTCAGCATCGCCGACGCAGCCGATGCTCGTCACTCCTCGCGACATTGGAATGAACCAAAACCACGCTTCTTTCGAGGCGGTCTGCATGATGATTGTCGCGCCCTCGTTATCCCCATCACCACGCAAAGCACCCTTGTAATAACTCCAAATTGCCGCTTTCTTTAGCTTCGGATCGACCTCCTTAAGCCCGAGTCTGTTGGCTAAAAAGGACTGCTGCCCAGTCGCGTCAACGACGACCCGACAACCGATGTCATGGAGTTCCCCGTCGTCGGTCCGCACCGAGACGCCGCACGCCCGCCCCGCGTCGTCAAACTTCACGTCGACCAGGCGAGTACGATCGTAGCAGTCCGCTCCCACTTCTACGGCTCGATCGAACAACATCTTGTCAAACTCGCTTCTCTCGACTTGCCAGGTATCGCTGCTGTCGCGGTTGTCGTGCTGCCGGAAAAAAAACGGATCTGATTCAATACCGTTGTGGGTAACAAATTGGACACTTTTCTTCACTTGCCATCCGCAGCTGCGAATCTGCTCGGTCACGCCTAGCCGCTCGAGCGCCCAGTAGGTCTCCGGCATCAACGACTCTCCCACGTGAAAACGCGGCATCGGATCCCGTTCTACCAACAAAGTTTCGCGTCCCGATTCGGCGACGATCGTTGCAGCAGAGCATCCGGCGGGTCCACCACCGATGACAACGCAGTCGTATTGATTTTTCATTGACCTGGATCCCATCCGCGTGGTTGTTGTTAAGACAATTAGACCGGCGTCCCCACATTATAGGGGCGTGGAAAGTCTGATCGCCGCAGGAGTGGGAGATACGACCGTCTGGCGCTGTGCCGGCCCACTCATTTACGCCGACTAACAGAACAACCATGCCGCCCCCGCAACCATTATTATCCGGTCTCCGTTACAATCATTAACAAATTTTTCTTGCCGCTCTCCAATGAATTAATATGACGACGCGTTTCCCCTTTTGCAGCTTGTTGTTGCTGGCTGCCTGCTCTAACTCTCCCTTGGCCGCCGCCGAGCCACCCAATGTGGTGATCGTGATTACGGATGATCAAGGGTACGGCGACCTCTCCTGCACGGGAAACCCCATCCTCAAGACCCCGAATCTTGATGGTCTTTACGCTGAATCGGTCCGTCTAAAAGATTATCACGTCGCGCCAACTTGCTCACCAACTCGCTCCGCCTTCTTGACGGGCCACTGGACCAACCGAACAGGCGTCTGGCACACGATCATGGGACGATCGATGCTGCGTGAAAACGAGGTCACGATGGGACAAGTTTTCAAGAATGCTGGATATGCGACAGGGATGTTTGGCAAATGGCATCTGGGGGATAACTACCCCTACCGTCCCGAAGACCGCGGATTTACCGAGGTTCTTCGGCATGGTGGTGGTGGCGTGGGGCAAACCCCCGACTATTGGAACAATGCCTATTTCGACGGGAGCTACTGGCACAATAGCACGCCCGTTCCAGTCAAAGGCTTTTGCACTGACGTCTTCTTTGACTTCGCCAAACGATTCATCAAACAACAAAAACAAAAAGGAAAACCTTTTCTGGCCTACATTGCGACAAACGCGCCACACGGCCCGATGCATTCACCACCCGAGTTCAGCGAGCCTTATCAACAACAAAATACTAACTTGGCCAACTTTTACGGGATGATTGCAAACATCGACCAGAACGTAGGCGAATTAAGAGCCTTTCTGGATAAAGAGGAATTGACAAAGAATACAATCTTCATTTTCACGACCGACAATGGTTCATCCTCTGGAGATAAAGTTTTCAATGCCGGTATGAGAGGCAAAAAAGGAAGCGAATACGATGGTGGACACCGCGTTCCCCTATTTGTCTATTGGCCTGATGGCGGGCTGACAGGCGGACGTGACGTGGAACCGATCACCGCCTATGTGGATGTGCTGCCAACGCTCATCGACTTGTGCAATGTCCAGCCACCTAAGGGTGTGAAATTTGACGGCACAAGCATCGCAGACCTTCTGCATGGCAAATCTACCGAATGGCCCGATCGAATCCTGGTGACAGACTCTCAGCGTGTCAAAGATCCGATCAAATGGCGTAAGAGTGCTGTGATGACATCACACTGGCGACTCAACAACGGCAGGGAACTGTACGACATCAAAGCCGATCCCGGGCAAACCGCAAATATTGCTGATCAGCATCCCAAGGTTGTCCAAAGGCTGACGAAGTTTTACGACCAGTGGTGGGCCGAATTGGAGCCAACCTTTGCCAACGCCACCGCGATTGCACTCGGACATCCTGCGGAAAACCCGACCCGCCTGACCTCACACGATTGGATTACCACCGGTTCGACCCCATGGAACCAATCACATATTCGTAAAGCGATGAATGGCCCACGAAACACCGGGTTTTGGAATGTCAAAGTCCACGAGGCGGGGACTTACGAAGTTCGCTTGCGTCGCTGGCCGCTCGAATCGGATACCGCGATCGACGCTTCTCTACCACCAGGCAAACCAGTCCCGGGCGTTGCCGCCTATCGAACGGCGGTGGGCAAAGCGATTCAGCCGACCATAGCAAAACTGTCGATTGGCGATGCAAGCGTTGTCTCGAAGGTTAAGCCCGGTGCCCAAGAGGTAGTATTCCAACTCGACTTGAAGGCAGGAAAAACAAGGATGGAAGCCACCTTCTTAACCGGGGACAACCAGGTTTATGGAGCCTATTACGCCTACGTAGAAAAGCTCTAACGAGCTGTTCTGGTGGCAAATATCGGAAGATACGTATCGTCCAAGGCACTTAAACGCGAAACTGGAGAGACAATGAAACCAGACGTGATGAAACCGGATGAGGGCAGCCGATTGATTTCGCGACGTGCATTCGCGGCCGTCACAACAGGCTCGCTGGCTGCGTTAACCCACTACGACCAAACGCATGGCAGTGATGCCATCGATCGCGGATACGTGGACGCCCACGCACATATCTGGACACCCGACGTCACAAGTTATCCGCTTGATCCTGGATTCTCGCCGAAGGATATGGTACCGCAGAGCTTTACTGCCGAAGAACTGCTCGTCGCCTGTCAGCCGTCGTTTGTAACACGCGTTGTTTTGATCCAGATGAGCTTTTACAACTTCGACAATCGTTACATGCTCGATGCGATCGCCAAATATCCTCGACAGCTAGCGGGCATCGGGATAGTCGATCATCATCAACCAGATGTCGCCGTCACAATGAAGTCGCTCGCAGGGAAAGGTGTGAAGGGGTTTCGGATTCACTCTCGAGGCCAAGCCAAATCATGGGTCGATGACGAGGGGATGGCCACGTTATGGAAAACGGCATCCGAGGAGGGGCTAGCCGTCTGTCCGTTGATCAATCCCGCCGAAATCGTCTACGTTGATGCGCTGTGCCAGAAGTTTCCAGAAGCCACCGTTGTGGTTGATCACTTTGCCCGCGTGGGCATTACAGGGGAAATCATCCCCCGTGAATTAGATCAGCTCAGCAAACTGGCAAAGCATCCCAACCTACTTGTTAAAACATCGGCATTTTACGCTCTCGGAAAAAAGCAGGCTCCCTACACGGACCTGTTGCCGATGATCCAGCGTTTGACCGATGCGTTTGGCCCGAAACGATTGATGTGGGCGAGTGACTGCCCCTACCAAGTTCAAGGAAAACACGACTACGACTCCTCGATTGCATTGCTGCGTGATCACGCCGATTTCCTGTCAGCCGAGGAGAAGAGATGGATGCTCAAAAAAACTGCCGAGAAAATTTTTTTTGATCGGTAAGCGACTCACAAGATCACCTGCCATACACGACACAGCGGCCGCCGCGGCTCACCAGCGCAAGAATCGCTTCAACAGTTCGATTCCCGGTTCAGTCAAAAAACTCTCAGGATGAAATTGCCATCCCTCTAGCTTGTGTTCGCGATGCCGGACGCCCATGATCTGCTTTACCCCACCGGTGTTTGTCCACGCCGACACGAGCAATTCAGAAGGCAAGCTCTCCGGTTCGATAACCAAGCTGTGATATCGCGTGGCGATGAATGGGTTGACAATTCCTGCAAATAAGCCGTGGTCGTCGTGTTGAATCTCGTCGGTTTTACCATGCATTAATTCAGGGGCTCGAACGATTTTTCCGCCGAAAGCCTGCCCAATTGATTGGTGCCCCAAACAAACTCCCAATAGCGGGAGACGCCCGGCAAAGTGCTTCACACAATCAACACTGATCCCGGCCTCGCTGGGCGTACATGGCCCGGGCGAAACAAGCAGTCTCGCTGGCGCGATTTCATCAAGTTGGTCAAGAGTAATTTCATCGTTCCGAAAAACCCGAATCTCGATGCTTGCATCGATTTCACCGAGTCGTTGCACAAGGTTGTACGTGAACGAGTCGTAGTTATCTATCACGACAACCATGGCGATTTAATAACCTTCGCAGTGTCAATGGGAAATTGGAAACAAACCGGCAAAAAGATATTCTTTTAGTACTAGCTTAAACGCTCTTTAGTCAGTTCGGAAACAGTGCGTATAATACGGGAGTCGACGCAAGGAAAAATGCCCGGGCCGCCTCCAGCTTATTCGAATTGGATGCCGTTCAGTTTGCAGCGACCCTATGATGCGATCTGACGAGGCGAATTCAATCATTCGCAGGTCAGCTTTTAATACTAATAGTTCAACGGATTATCGTAGTGCTTTCGGTTCGTCCCAAGGTTGCTGAATTAGCATTTCATCTCTTCAGTCGGTCTCTGCACCCAGAACTGTATGCGGTTCATAAAAGCCGACGGATCGAACGAGGCAATTACGAAGCCCGAGTCGAAATCACCAATTGTGGTCACGTAATCACCTGGACTTCCAGAGGAATGACCCTCTGCGAAGTGGCGAGTAGTGCCCATCAACCGCTCCCCAAGCGACGCTGCCTAATTGCCGAACCTCTGAAGGGAAGCCGTACAGAGCGGGCAAAGTGTCGACACGAAATCGGCTATCGCACTCATTTCCAATTGGAACCCGTCGATCCCGAAATGTTCCGAATGGTCCAAAAACAACTTGAGCAGGGGCCCACGGCAGGTTTGCTGCACACTTTTGATGCCAGCGGCCGAATGGCTCTAGGTGCGTTGAGTTACGTTAACGTTGAAACACGGCATCGATCCATGCTGGTGCAAGCCATTCACACCTTCCCGGATGATTACGCGATTGTCAAAGTCGAATCACTCTTTTCCTTGCCTTCTGAGACTGACGAAGTGTGAACGATCAGCAAGCCTGGTGCAGTGAAGAGTTGTCTGCCCTGGTTGGTGTGATTGATTTGCTAGATGGTGTCGCAGTGCACGCCATCGCGGGCCAACGAACTGACTACCGTCCGGTCGCTTTTTGCGACGGCGATCCGCACAAGCTGTTAGATCACTATCTTGCACGGGATGTGAACTCGATTTACATCGCCGATCTATCTGCGATCCAGCGACAATCCCCAAGCTGGGAACAATTGCGTTCATTAGCCGGCCACCCGGAATTGGATTGCGTCTGGTTGGATATTGGCTGGCGAGGCAGCGAGTCTGCCCAAACAATCGAGCTCATCACTCAACTGGCCGACCATTTTCCAACAATCCAATTCATTGCGGCGAGCGAGTCCTGCCAGGAGATGAAATCACTTGGACAACTCGCGAGGTGCGTCGGATCCGCACAAACTTGGCTGGGACTTGATTTTCGCGAGGGAAAGTTACTGGGCTGCGAATCATCGGAAATTACCTGGATCGAAGCAGCAACCAATCTGAACGTCGCCGGATTCGTAATTCTGGATCTGGCGTCGGTCGGTACTGGGCACGGACCGACAACATCGTCGATCTGTCGCCGAGTTCGACAACGTTCACCAGGTCTGCGAATCGTAAGTGGCGGCGGTATTCGCCACTCCAGTGACGTCAAAGGCCTACTTTCCGTGGGATGCGAAAAGATCTTGGTCGCCACGGCTCTGCAGTCCTGGCAACCACCTCCCGACTCACCTGGCAATTTCCCGACTCAATCTTGTAATTGAAGTTGCCACGTCGAGGAATCAGACAAAACCAAAATGTTGCGAATCTGGAAAGGATCGGCTTATCCGTCGATTCTCAACTCAAAACGTTCGATTTTGGTCGCCTGACCATCATCATTTGAATCAATGATCGCGCCACACAGGCGAACATCTCGCGTGGCCACATAAAAGTGGGTCGGTTCAAAAGTCCGTGTTGTATGCAAGACGCGTTCGATGTCACGCCCGATAATGCTTTCGTACGGACCACACATGCCGACATCACACTGAAATGCCGTGCCCCGAGGCAAAATGCAGGCATCAGCAGTCGGTACATGCGTATGCGTTCCGAGCACAGCAGTAACCTTGCCATCCAGGTGACGGGCCAATGCCTGCTTGTCGCTGGTCGCCTCGGCGTGCACATCCACCAAGATCTGCGAGGTCTCGGTTCGAATTTCGTCCAGAGCTCGATCAACGGCGGCGAAAGGACAATCGACTGGCCGCGTGTAAACGCGACCGAGCAGAGAAATCAATCCGATCGGTCCGGCATCAGTCTCGATCACCGTCCAAGGTTTTCCCGGTGCCTCACCTGGGTAATTGGCCGGCTTGACGATCCGTTTGCTTTTTTGCAGCGTGGGGACGATATCTTTACAACGATAAATATGATCGCCCAGCGTAATCCCGTCGGTCCCCGCTTCGATCAACCGTTGGTACTGGCGGGGCATCAGCCCGGAACCGTCGGACGCGTTTTCTGCATTGACGATCACAACATCCAAACGATGCTCCCTGCGGAGTAACGGAATTTGTTTGACCGCGGCTGAGTAGCCCGGTTTGCCAACCAAATCGCCCAGAAAAAGAATTCGCATTGAAAAAGCTTACTCGATGTCAAAAGACTTACTCGATGTCAAAAGACTCGCGCGACTCCTCTAAAGACTGGGGTGACTGTGGAATCGCTTCCGACGGCTCACAGGATAGCTCTTTTTCGACTGCCGTTCGAACACGCACACGCCCTGTTTCTACGCTGACAACGATGACATGGGAACCTCGATCGATCGGCGCTCCGATACTGATCGCATCCATTTTCTCACCCTCAAGCTCCACTTGCCCACTCGGCAGCAGATCAGTCGTCGCTCTTCCGATTCGGCCAACCAATTCAGCCAGTGGAGTCCCGCGGCGTGTCGTCCGTGGGACCGGATCTGCGGCGACTTCACCCGGCCGCCGATTGAGCATCCGACGCCCAATCGGGGTATGAGGCCAAACTTTCAGCATTCCGAAGAGAACCAACGGCGTCGTCAACGCGACGAAAAATATCACAGCGGTCCCGAGGGCAATGCTATGGGAGAATGCAACCCCGACGGCAGCTGCTAACAGAGCCACCGAAGTGATGCCAAGAAAGCCGCTGGTAGGAAGGAAGAATTCCGCGACAATCAGAAGGTAAGACAGGGCCAACAACGCGACCACGTAAAACAATGTCATGTGGATTCCACCGGCTCAACCACAACCTTGGTGGCGTGAACTTCTGTCACGCGTACAGATCCTCCCACCGGTACAGCGGCCCCCTCACTAATCACTTGAACAACCTGATCTCCAAACCGTGCCTTTCCCGCGGGGCGTAGTGGCGTGGTCGTCGTTCCGCTTTGTCCGATCAAGAAACTGTAGTCGCCTAATTTTTCTGCTTCACTGACGGTTTCATTATCGGGAGCCTCCATGACCAAACCACGAAAGACAGGCACATGTGGTAGCATCAGCCTCACCGCGATGAATCCGCCAATCATCCCCGCCGCCCCTCCCAAGGCGACCCAGACTCCGCGTGTCAGCACTTGAATTTGATAACCGTTTTG
>JAYZAR010000235.1:0-6922 GCA_036339635.1 Planctomycetota bacterium
GTTGGAGATTTAGGCCACTTTCCTGCTTGATGAAACCGTTGTGAATCTGACCATCGTCGGTCAAGATCGCAATTGAATGAAAGCCCTCAGTGATCACGGCACTGGGTTGAAGAATCGATTCAGCAACCGCCTTGGCGGTTGCTCGTGTTCCGATGTTCGACAGTTGGGGTGCAAAGGCGTTTCCACGATTACCAATTCGGTGGCACTTCGCGCAGTCGGCTTGATTGAAGAACAAGCGTTCACCGCGGCGAACGTCAGCTGTTGGTAGTTTTTTCAATGCGTTTTCGACGGTGGTGGCAGTAAGCTGCGGTTGCAGCTTCGCTGGTTTTACGATGGCCACGTATTGAGACCTGCGATTCGGCCGACCATCTCGTGTATTGCCACCGAGATTGACTTTTCCCGCGGGAAATGTTTTGACAAACAGGTCGTAGGTTGCGTCAGCTGTTGGGATGGTTAGCCCTGTTGCTGAGAAGGCCGTCAACCAGTCAGGTTTCTTGCGAATACGTTGGTCATGGGCAATGAAAATGTCTGCTGATTCTGTGATTCGGAACGACAGGAATTCAGCTCCCGTCGATCCCACGTCTTGGTCATCGTTACGTGGTTGAATAAAGGTGTGACCTGCGAAATTCTCAGGCAGTGTTTTCCAACGATAACTGCGATTTGAAAATGCTTTCGCATTTTGCGTGAGCGTTACTGGCGTATAGGGTCGCCCACCGGAAATTTTGATGTCGTAAATATTGACCGGATAGACGACGTCGCTAGGGCTTCCGCCAGGGACGAGGTTTTTGTCATTGGTCACCGTGTATTTTTTTTGTAGGACGGGGCCCATCCGTTCGCGTCCTTTGAATAGCGATGCCGAGACAACGGCGGTTTGCTTCAGTTGGAAAGGTCTTGTGTATTTTGTGCCTGTTGTGTCAGTGGGGTCGGCGCCGTTAATTGAGTAGCGTACGTGCAGACCGCTCGGGATTTTACCTTTCACAATGCGAATGGAGTCTTCCGGAGTAATGATTGTGTCCGCCGGTTCGAGGCTCAGAACGGGGGCTTCAGTTGTGCCAACCTTCGCCACGAATGAGGTGGCGATCGCCGCAATCTCGGGATCACTGTCGAGGCAGAATGGTATCACGTCATCCCCCTCGAGTTCCGCTTGCTCAAGCAATATCAGCAACGCGGCCAGTCGCTGTCGGTCTTTGTCTGTCGTCAGCCGCGACCGAAATTGATCCGGTGTCTGAAGGTTGCTCAGGGCAGTGCGGGCCGCATAAAAAATGGCCCGATCGGTTTCGTTTGAAACCAATTCCCAAAGATCATGGACCATATTTGCACAGCGAGACTCATGAATCGCTTGCACGGCAGCGAACCTAATTCTCGGCTGTTCGTCGGTGAGTGCTTGGCGGACAAGCTCCGGACAAGGTCGTTTGGTCAACGACGCTCGGTACCCGAGCGCACTCAATGCCTGTCTCCGATCCTCTGGATTCGTGGCAGAGGAGCTGGCCAAGCGTTGCAGAACGGAATCAGCCGTCACAATGTTCTGCGGCATCTGCGCGAGCGTCCAGATCGCCCAAGTACTACCTCCCGCGGGAAGGTCCGCCGACGATGAATTGGGCCGCTGGAATATGTCTGCCAAAGCGGTCGCAGCGGTGCTGCCGCGCCGAACGAGTTCTGCTTGTGCGTTGGTTCGGTGAACGGGAAGTGTGTTGTGTTGCAAATCTTCAATCAACTCCGCCAGTGTCCAGTCCAAAATGTTTCTGGAGTACTTGCTGGCTAGTTTCAGCTTGGGCCGCTTGCCAAAACTGATGCGATAAACTCGGCCCTCATCGACCTGTTTGCCGTCTTTGATTGTCGCACCGTAACTGTGCCCCCAGCTGAGAACCCAGAGTGCACCGTCTGGTCCAAATTCGATGTCGGTGGGATCGAACAGCAGGCCCTGGCTGGAACCCATTGAGCGGCCACGCGGTGCTTTGGCGAAAACTTCGGGAGAGCTCATGTTGCGCATCGATGCGCCATCCCATTGTGGTTGGTACACAAAAATCGTTCGGCTGAGCCAGTCGGCGCAGAAAAACCGATTGCGGTAACGCTCGGGGAAATTCTGCGAGGCGCAAGAAACCACGCCGGTGCCTGAACCATGAAAGACGGGTCCGCTTATCGGGGTGGAAGGTAGATGATTTTCGCCAGTCCAATGCGGGCTCCAGGCGTGTCCCCAGCCAAAATGGGCTCCAAGAAAAGGGTTCAAAATTCGATCGCCGCCGTCCTGATCCTGGTCGGTCCCTACCCAGTTGAAGTTGGCATCAAAATTCATGTCCCACATGTTTCGCATACCACGGGCATAAACCTCCAGTTCCGATCCGTCGGGGCGGCACCGAAGCACACCACCTTCGGTCCCCCAGTCATCCGATGGAGTATGGTAACCGTGCTGGTATGTTTCTCGGGTATAAAGCTTCGCCTCTGGTTTGGTGGGTGTATCTGTCGGTGGATCGACTCCCCACAGGTCCGCGAAGACTGCTGGTGCGATAAACCGTTCGGGACTCTTGGCTTGCAAGTATCCCTTCGAGTTTCCTTTACTCATGTACAGTCGGCCGTCCGGCGCGAAGACCAATCCGTGCAACGCATGTTCGAGGTTGCCGAGTCCACCGTAGATCCGTCGGTACTCGTCGGCTTGATCGTCGCCATCGATATCCCTAACGACTGTAAGGTCCGGCGCGTTGGCAATCCAGAGTTGATCGCCGTACCAGGCTAAGCCTTGGATATTGTTGAATCCCTCTGCAAAAGTTTTTGCCTGATCAGCAACGCCATCATTGTTTGAATCGATTAATAGGGTAACACGATCCGTCCGTGATTCCGGCGACGGCTTACGATATTGTGGGCCTTGTCCAACGAAAAGGCGGTTACGAGCATCGAAGGCCATTGCGCAGGGGTTTCGCACCAGCGGATCGCTCGCATACACCGAAACATGAAATCCATCGGGGATTTCAATCGAGTTAAACTCTTCGGCTTTAGCTGACGTGACCAAAAAAATCACGGAGCTCCAAAGGAGGATTGGCTTAATGGATGGAAGCACGAAAGTGGGCCCTTTCACATGAATCATTTGAACCCCGGTAGTTTACCAAAAAGAAAAATCGGAGTCATCGAACCAACAACCGACGGATAGCCTGCTCCAGAAGACTAGCTTCTCCAGTGATTGGTTTCGTGGTGCCAGAATGGAAGAGACCGAGTATCGGTTTTTACGGTGTTATCTATCTTTTGGCCGTCCATTTTTTCGGGGATGTTTGGACAAAAAGAGAGCGTTTGAGATTGCATGATTTGCAGAGCGGGGGGAGCCCTCATGGGTGTTGATATTCGGCGAATTGCTCATCGTCTGTTGCTCAAGCCGAGCAGCAAAAGTAATTGAAGGAAACGAGGTTGATCCGGTATGCCGCATTGTTGGTGGTCTTGGAGCTCGTTTCTTTGTTTCGCAGGGGCAAGCCTGAATTCGCGTCAAGGTTCTTGGTGCATCATGTAAACAGGAATTTGTATTGCCAGGTCTTTTTGAAGACTTAAGCTCGCTCTTTGCGTGGCCTGAACGGCAAACATCGATTTTTGTCGGAATGCCCGGGAGTCTACGTTGCATGTTTCTTGTCGCTGTGCGCGATATGTGTTTGGGCTTCCGCTGAGATTTTCAAGCCGATGATAAGCGTTGTACCCGTCCTCGTCCGCGGAGCCGGAGCCAAAAATCGCTCAAACTCCTTCTGCCCTGTGCTCGTTGCAGGTCGATTGCAGATGGCGCCGAGAGAATGACACCCACATTCTCTGTGGCAGCGGTAGGCACTTGTCTCAAGCCACTTCGCTGGTCGCGTAAGTCGATGATGAGTGCAGAAGCTAGGGAGTCTTTGGAGTTCGACGAATGTGCACCGTCAGTTTGCCTGAGTTGTCGCTCAGCTTATTCCAATCATCTTGGCAGCGGAGGAATAGTTGTCCCTCTGTTGGTGAGGAAAAACTTTTTAGCGTACCGATTTGTATTGGTTCCGAGAGCTGAAAGTCATTGAAGACCACTGCCACTAAACGTCCTCGGCCGGCTTGGTCACCATCCGCATCGTACTGACCACCATCGTTTGCGATCTTCCAGTCGCCGACCGCAGCGAGGTCGTAAGCGACATTTTTCTCAAGAAGCACGCCAGATGCTTGCCAGCCGCCTGCTGCCGAAATCTCAACTTGGGTGCGCCGTTTCCCTGACAGCGGTGCAAACTTCTGGTTCCATTGCCACGCACAGAGGTCCGTACGGTAGCCATTGTCCAGGGAGTCTAAGAACAATTCGTATTCGAATGCGAGTTGTCTGGCGGTTGGACCATAAACTGTTTGGAAGGATGCGCCTTCTTGTTGTTTCATGAGGGCCATCGCAAGCGGTTTAAAGCGATCTGCATAGTTGGGGTTGTTCGCCAGTAGATGGCACAACGCCCACCGCCACGCATAATCTTTCCATGTGCCGGGATCGACTCGGCCAGGAATGGCGATCTCGAGCAACTTGCGTTTTGGTTTACTGCCCTGCAGGTAGGCGATGACACGAGGATTTGCGTCAACGGCTAATTTGTCAACTTTCCAGTATTGACCCATTTCTGCCAGCCCTTCTGCTAACCAAGTTGGCCCGGTTGATCCGAATGTGAGATGACAAAAACCGTGAGTGCATTCGTGTTGAATGACACCATGGTCATCACATGAGTAAAGGATTGCGCGACGGCGGTCACCTAATGAAGAATTGAAACAAATTCCAGCGCGATCTTGGATCTTAGCAATCCCAGCAGGTTCGGTGAGCAGACCATTTGGCCATGCCGATAAATCGCGGACGATAAAGCCCTCTACAATCCCGGTCGGTGACTGGCCAAAGTACTTCGACAGCAGCATGGTCATCGTTTCCAGCTTGTCGAGAATGATCTGAGCTTGACGCTCGGAAATATCACTCATGAACGCGTAGTGTGGGGAGCGAATTAACCTAGGCTTTAACGGTTCGTCAGATAGGTGCCGGTATTTGGCAAGCAGTGTATCGTCGATACTGGCGAGGGCGGTCGTTCTGCGAGTGACTTCGATCTCGACTGTTTTCGCGACGATATCACCGGTATTCAATCGGACGGCGACCAGCTTTTTGACCGTGGAACCGGGACCTGCACGATCAATGTGATCACTTGTGAAACGAACGCTCGTTCCTTTGGCTATCGGAATCGACAAGGTCGATTTTCGCGTGAACCCGTTGTTTGGGGGAATTTTTACGATCAAGCGACCATTAGTGGCTCGATTGAACTGAGCGACAATCTCACACGTCGAGTGTTCTCCAGGTTTACTGCCCTCCGCAACCACTCTGACGCCGTTAGGCTCATCATCCCCTGTGACGAGAGAAACGCGATCGACTTCGCCAGTGGTGCGACCTAGTTTGTTGAGTTTGACTTCGAAGCGAATGTTTTGGCCCGGTTGCAGATCCTCGAAAGAATAGCTGCCGGATACCTTTATCTCGGCTGGAGATCGGAGAAATTGGCCACCTTCCAGTTGCACGCTCTGTTCGTCAACGGCTTGTACCCGAACGGGATAAGCTGTGCCCGCTTCGTCTTTGACCACCAGCAAATCACGGGACACTGATTCGACAGTCCCAGCCATTGAGAGCGTGTCCTCAACAATCAGCTGCGCCGAAGCCACCTTTGCAAAAACCAGCGCGACTATGACAAATCTGGCAAAAACAAAATTGAGCGTCAACTGCATCGAGTTTCTCTCGTTCGAGGGGATGAAACAGCAGAGCCCAGCAGCCTACCACAGCAAGCGATTGAGGGCGCCGCCTAAGTTTACTCTGTTTTCTCGTCCATTACGGCAGGTTTTGTTTCGCTTGGTTAGTGGCGTGTTGAATAAGTTATGAGAGCTTCTTCTTTTGTTGCGGAATTCCAATATGCGAGGCAGGCTTGGAGCTCATCGGCTTGAGCTCGGCGTCCTAGGGCGATTTGAAACGCACGCTTGAGCACATCCTGCGGTGCAACATCTTTATTCAGTAATCTTGCGGCCATCGAGATTGCGCGTTTTTGGGCTTCATCGGA
Source organism: Planctomycetota bacterium (assembly GCA_036339635.1). GTDB lineage: Bacteria > Planctomycetota > Planctomycetia > Pirellulales > Pirellulaceae > Rubripirellula. Next base: position 6,042 of record JAYZAR010000235.1, read on the forward strand.
GATCATCAGCGTTAGTGCTTGTGGTGCGACGCTGGACGTTTCTCGCAATTCACACGATTTGTCTGGGCCGGGTTGATTGAACGTTTCCATAAACGGGTCACGTAGCCCTCGCATTTTGTCGGCATACAGTGTGCATCGATTTCGTTGGTGCGGCAAAGCGTCAGGTTCATAAACGGATTCAGTGCCCCCATGATCTGTCGCGGTTGCATTGCCACTTCCAGATTCAGATCGGGACGGCGCGGGATACTGCCAACTTGGCGATCGAGTTCACCGCTGGCGACTAGCATCGCGTCTCGCATTTCTTCCGCGGTCAATCGGCGTGGTAGTTGGGTTGCGTATAGATTTTGTTTGGGTCAAGTTTTCTCAGTCCAACTGGGGCGTGATGGCGGGAACTTCTTCGATAAGCTTTTGAAGTCACAATCGGCTCATTCAGCCTCTTCACGGACCAATCATTCTTGATAAACCAATCCGCAAAGAAACCGAGTAAGGCTGGATGGGTGGGAAGGCTGCCCGTGGTGCTAAAGTTGTTTGGGTTGCCGGCAAGCCCCTTTCCGAAATGCCACGACCAAACTCGATTGACCATCACGCGTACGCTTTCACTCACTACTTCACGACCAATCTGCGACGAGAATGCATTTATGATCTAATACTCTTATTATCCTTGTAGTCTTGGCTTTGGTTGTCGTTCTGGAAATTAGCTGTTCATAGAACTGGAATTCACAGTTTATGCCTCAACTTCGAATCGTAGCGGCATTTGTCGTGTTGGCACAGATTGTTGCACGTTTAGCAAGTGCTCAAGAGTTTGTGGATGATTTCAGCAATAGTAAGCTTGAAGAGCGGCAGGCAGAGCGTGGCGCGTGGCAATATGAAAACGGAATCGC
>JAYZAR010000236.1:0-9358 GCA_036339635.1 Planctomycetota bacterium
CGTTTTCGCGGACCAGTCAACCCTTCGCGTTTCAGCATTATGGGTTGGATGAATTTGCAGATATCGTGACGGTTGGGAAAGTTACCCAGGTCTGTGCGACCCTTTACGGCGAAAAGTTTCGACCCAAGGCGCCTATCCTCAGCCAAACATTCACCGGATCTTCCTCGTCAATCGCAACCGGGTTGGCGATGCTCGAACAGTTGCAGTCCGAGGGTCGCTTTGGCGCCGAAGGCAAGAACAATCAACAGCACGCGTATTTTGCTGAGGGTTTGAAACGTCTTGGTGAACGTCATCCGGGCTTGGTAAAGGGGCCCTACGGCGAAGGCATGATGGTTGCTTTCACACCCGGGGATGGAAGTTTTGAGCATGCGAAGCGATTAATGACCATTATGTATGAAACCGGCTTACTCGGTTTTGTGTGCGGTGCCAGCCCCACTCGCTTGCGATTCTTGCCACCGCCAGCGACTACCTCCATTGAGCACATTGACGTCGCATTGTCGCTACTGGAGCAGGCATTGGAACGTTTTGCTTCCGAAATCTCTTAAGGTACTTTTATGTGGGTGGTTCGGGCAGTTCGCATTGAAGATATTGATGCACTGCATGAGTTAGTGCTGTCAGCAACGCGGGGTTTAACTTCCTTGCAATTGGATCGTGCACGCTTGCTCGGCCGTGTCGAGGAGTCGACCTTTGCGTTCAGTCGTATTGGTCCCTCGCCACGTGGAGAGCCGTTCGTGTTGGTTCTGGTCAATGAGGAAACAGGGGAGTTAGTTGGGACTTCGACCGTGTATGCCAAGACGGGTGGTTATCAACCGCTGTACGCCTATCGCATGGTGGAATCGGATCATGCCAGCGAGCTGCTTGGTGTCCGGCACCACCGCACAAGGCTTGAATTGTGTCGCATCCATGATGGGCCGACTGAAATTGGTAGCTTGTTTTTGCGAGGTCTTTTTCGTGGGGAAGGGCGAGGTCGCTTGTTGTCTCTGTCACGCTTTGCACTGATTTCAATGTTGCCACATCGCTTCGCTGATCGTGTGATCGCAGAAATGCGTGGCAAGGCGAATCCCGATGGAGCGGTGCCATTTTGGAATGCGGTTGCAGGTCGATTTATTCCGACCGATTTCGCAACCGTTGATGCGATGTCGACCGTTTCGAAAATGTTTATCGAGGAGATGATGCCGCAGCATCCGATTTACTTGGATCTTTTGCCTCAAGAGGTTCGCCAGGGAATCGGCGAGGTGCATCCCGAAACGGTGCCCGCAATTGCGATGTTAAAATCTGAAGGATTCTCGGTCACCGACTTGGTCGATATCTTTGATGGTGGTCCCATTATTAGTTGTGAAACAAAACAAATTCATGCGGTACGGCGGGTTCGCGAAATGACGATCAGACGCGTTACGGATGCTCTGAGTGATCAAGCCGAGCCTCGTATTGTCGCAACTGCAACCAACGGATTCACCAGTGTTCAGGCAAACGTTGAGTGCGAAGGTGATGAGTTGGTGATCGGTGCCGCCGAAGCAAATCGGTTGGAATTGGACGTGGGCTCGACTTGCCGCGTGCTGCCACTACGGCCTATTTGACGGGCTACACGCCAGGCATGCGGTCAATCGGGTAATGCAGCGACTGGTAACGTAGCGATCGCTACGCGCTGCTTCTCAGCGGCAAGCCTGCGATTTTGAAGTTGTCGGCGTTCAGGTCGCTTAGGCGTTGTACTGCACCAACTGCATCGTTGGAGTGCAGCGTATTGATGATTATCAAGTGACTGCTTGACGCGGGCTGGATTACTGTGGTGGCTGCTTCAGAGTCTCGGATCTTACCCATCATCATGACATCCGGGTCCTCTCTGACCATGTATGTCAATGCAATTGCAAATCCCATTCTGAATTCGTTGTCACTTTGGACTTGGTTGATGCGCACATTCGAGTGATCCACTCGATTCCATTACCCTCCGGAAGCAACGTGTCAACGATCACCAAGTCAGGGATTTCCTTTTGGATTGATGTGATGGCTTCACTGCCAGTTTCCATGCGCTCAAGTTGGTATCCAAGTAATTCCAAGCGGAACGAGATCAGTTCAGCTAAGACGGGTTCTGCTTGAACCACCGATAACTTGACACCCTATCAATCAAACATGACTCACATCTTTCTGTGATCGACACGATAGCGCTGAGAATGCACTATCGGTATGACGTCTTGACACCGATCCAACCCTAGGTGGTGTTTGCAGTTGCATCGTTCTGCATAGGGGATCCTGTAGATGCAGTCGTATGGTTGTCGTGAACACTGGCCGATTCACCGGCACAACTGCTGGAGCCGGTTGGCTGAGAGACGATTGCATTCGTGCCAGTTTTGCGACGCCTCCGAACGGGTCAGATTTCCAAACAGAGCAGATATTGAGGTGCAGCAGGCGAAAATGCTGGGCGTTGAAGTAAGAATTTCCCGGTTTCCTCTTTAGAGGAGATCCGATTTTTCCAGGAGGCTTTCAGGGTGTGGGATCCTGCCATGTTCTGGAAAAGAATTTGCTGCATCGTCGTAAATGGGTCGAACCGGTGTGATCGGATTTCATCACGTGAATCCGAACGCCTATGGCGACGTCGGCGCAGGTTAAGAAGAGCGTCAAGCAGTCGTTTTTTCGTGTCCGCGAAGGTGGGGCTGGTTGCTTGAACGCAAAAAATCAGTGTGATGAGTTACCGCACTGGTCGAAAGTGGACTGGTAGTCGCATCTTTTTGGCGAGACGCGATCGATAGGCAAAGCGAGCCAAGCGGACCCACTTTTATCGTTTACGGTTTCCAGGTTCCAGAATCATTATCAACATCAGGAACCCGCCTGCCAGGAAGGCTGCGATTGTGACGGTCACAATGAGCCCTAACAGCGTATACATTTTTTTCTCCAAACGTGGAATATTCGTTCGCTACCCTACAAGGCTGCATCGAGCGGTTGTTAGGGCGCGGATTACACGCGGTAATTCCACGAGAATTCTGGTTTCTCAGTAGCGGTTGTCGCGACCAGCAAGTGCCGTCGAGCAAGTACCAAGAGTGTGTGGTTCATCGCGAAGTCGACATCGGGCTGAATGCTGGGTCGGAACTTTCTCTATCTTTCGAAATCCGCCGTCCTTTGCTGGATTCTGCTCGACAGTCGTCGTGGTAGGTCACATCTTCGACGCTGCTCCTGTTAATCAGATAAACTGCCACGCACTGAATTCGTGAACAGCCAAGATGAGGGCGCAATATGTCCATTCAGATGAAAATGATGATTCTCGTAGCCTTGTTCTCGACGTCGCTAGGTTTAGCTCAAGAGAGTTTGAACTGTTACTCCAAAACGGATGTGCATGCTTCTCTCTACGAAACGCTGCAGGCCCAAGCCTACTTAGCCTTGGATCGGCGGCAGGAGCAATTCGAAGCTATCGATTCGGCCGCGGCTGTCGCCACCTATCAGGAAAGACTGCGAAGAGAGTTTGTGACGCGACTGGGTGGATTTCCGGATCGTCATCCTTTGAATTCGAAAGTGATGAAAACGGTCAATGCCGAGGGATATCGGATTGAGAATGTGATTTTTGAAAGTCAGCCGCGGCATCACGTGACGGCCAACTTATATCTGCCGACTGGAGATGGTCCTTTTCCGGCGGTTGTAGTTTCCAGTGGTCACAGTCGCACAGCGAAGACTGCGGATTACAACCAGCGGTTTGGAATCATGATGGCTCGACATGGGATGGTGGCACTTTGTTTTGATCCCATTGGGCAAGGCGAGCGTTCACAGATCCTTAATGACCAAGGTGAACATTTGTTTGATGGGACGACGACCGAACACTTTTTGATCGGGATTGGTTCGATTTTGGTTGGGCGTAACACGGCAACCTATCGTGTTTACGATGCGATGCGATCGATCGACTATCTCACCACACGTCCGGAGGTCGACTCGTCGCGAATTGGCATGACCGGATGTAGTGGGGGTGGCACATTGACAAGTTATACGATGGCCTTGGATGACCGCGTGCTGTGCGCGGCACCCGCTTGCTATCTCACAACATTCCGGCGACTGATTGAAACGATTGGTCCCCAGGATTCCGAGCAGAACATTTTTGGTCAGCTTGTGTGGGGGATGGATCAGACTGACTACGTTTTGATGCGGGCGCCGAAACCAACCTTGATCAGTTCTACAACCCAGGACTTTTTTGACATTCGAGGTAGCTGGGAGAGCTTTCGTCAGGCGAAGCGAGTGTATGGAAGGCTTGGGTTTCCCGAACGCGTTGACTTAGTGGAAATTGAAGGGGCACATGGTGTCCAGCCTCAGAATCTTGCCACGATCGCACATTGGATGCAGCGTTGGTTGCTGGACATCGATAAGCCAGTTGATGCAATCGAGTTGCCAGTGCGTGATGGTACTGATTTGATATGCACCGAGCGTGGACAAGTATTGTCATTGCCCGATGAGTTGTCGGTATTTGATCTGAACGCGCAGTACGCGAAAACGCTACCCGGTACACGAACAGAGAAAGGGAAAGCAGCCACCGCGGACGAATTGCGGAATCTTGTCTCTGAGCGAATCGGATTGCCTGAATTGAACGTCGAGCAAACAGTGAAAGCAGTGGCGCGGCAGCAACGAGGCAAGTATCAAATCGAAGCTTTGCTGCTCGAATTCGGTGCTGACATCCCCTTGCCCATCAATCTTTACCAACCGCGCGGAGAAGCAAGTGAATCGGTTTATCTCTGTCTAAATGACGGTGGAAAGAACGCGGCTGCTGAGTTAGCGATCCGGCTGGTAGGGCAAGGCCACTCTGTGGTCACCGTCGACTTGCGAGGTCAGGGAGAAACCGGAACGGGTGAGTTCACAGCAGGCCTTGGTGACTGGAAAACCTTTTCACTCGCTTACCTGCTTGAGCAATCGATTATTGGGATTCGATCTGCTGACACACTGGCTCTGTCACGCTACGCGAGCGAACGGATGCCGAATCAATCGATCCATCTTATTGCTGAGGGTCAAAGCGGGATGGTGGCCTTGCACGCAGCAGCGCTGCAGCCATCGCGGTTTGCCAGTGTGACATTAAGAAATTCCCCACGAGATTGGTCGTCGAATGTTGGTATCTCTGATCCTGAGGTGCAATTGGATCACACTGTCCACGGAGCATTGTCGCTCTACGATTTGCCTGACTTGGTGGAGCTAGCGGGGAGAGACAAGGTGGCGTTCGCGAACGAATAAAAGAAGTTTGATGCTGGCAACGCTCACGACGAGTAGCCTGACTCTGTTTCGCAGCGGAAACCAGCGGATGATTCGCCTCGTCAATGCAGCTGCCCTTGGTTGGGCGGCCTTAGTCACTTCTTTCTCTGTGATTGTTGATGGCCTATGCAGCAGTAGGGGAAATGCGGTTCCGCTACTACCGGTATTCATTTGTCGTGAATCTCAATTGAGTCTCGAAGGTAAAAAGGGGTCGAATCGGTCCAGGTAATCGACTCACCATCCCATCGTTCCGGGACTTCCTTTAAAGGGACCGACGACGCGAGATGTGATCCAGCCGCCGTAAAAGTCACCGGGCTGGGCTTCGACTTCCTCATCATTGACGAAGCAAGCGTCAACCTTGCTGGGGTAAAACGCGAGGTGCCCAGCAAGGGCTTCAAACCGATTCGTTGGTGATCGATACGACCACGCGACATCTGCAACGATTTGATCTTGTAGAACCAGCGTGTGATAGTTTGCATAGCCTTTCCACTCGCAAAATGAACCGTGGTGAGAATCACGTAACAGATCCATGCGAATCGAATCGGGCGGTAAATAAAAGACGGGCGGATGACTAGTTTCTAGAACGCGAAAGGACTCAGCGGTTTCCGCGATCACGATGTTATTAGTAACGATACGGATCTTCGAATCGCAGGCTTCGATTTTGGGAGGTCGGGGATAGTCCCAAACAGATTCCTGACCGGGTCCTGGGGTGATTCGCTTGCGAAACACGTTTACCTCGCGCTCAACGGAGAAAAGTCACTGACGACATCGCACTATAGAATTTTTGACAAGTGTCGTAATCGTTTCTGATGGGTTTTGAATTTTGGCTACGATCAAAATTCTCGAGCGACAGATTTTTGACCGCATGACCAAAATGATCGTTTGGGCCGACGAACCGGTTTTTGGTTTCAGTCCATTTTCCGGTTCCGGAGACTTAGCCAAGTTTTCTGGTGATCAGCTGAATCGTTGGGCGAATCACCAAAGGGGGGAACGGTTTGGCTGGTTCCAACGGATACGGCCGATCAGAACATCGCCGCGGTAACCACTGCGGGGCATCCATTCTCCGACGGAGATGATTGATTCGTCGGAACTTACGTTCGTGACGTCAAAATTGCCCATCAACGCGACCGAATCTGGCGCGTTGACGCCATCGCCGACGAGTGGCAAAACGACCTGTTCCGTGGATCGGATTAGACACTGTTTCACTGGTTCGACTTGCGCGACCCAAAGTGGGGAACGCCAGCGAATGACATTTTGATTCGTTGAATCTTTGCGTGTGTAGACCAAAAACAAGCCATCGTTGTGGGTCAACCAATGTTGCTGGGTTGTGGACATCTCTAACTGTTCACCATCATCCCAGCTCCATGCTTTCTGAGGCTGCCAATTCAAGCCGTCGTTACTGACGCTCACGTATCCACGGTTGTCTTCGGCGCGGATGGTCATCCAAAATCGATCGTGCCAAAATGTGACACTTGGTTCAAGCAAACCCCTCCCAACCGGATTGTGCAGTGGTTCACCCACTTGACGGATGTTCAACTCATTGCCGTCATACTGTGCAACAACTCCGGCAACCATTCTGGCTGTTGGTTGTGGCCCAAAAGTAAACGACATTTGTACGTCGCCATTGGGCAGTACGTAGCGTTGGCCACAGTTGTTGCTGTAGATGAATCCGCCCCGAGGGTCATCCCATTCGAGAATTTTTCGGGTCGACCAATTTCCCTCGCGATCGCGGGTGACATAAACCGGATAGCGAGCCAGCTGTTCACCGCGAGCAAAATACTCCCCTTTGTAGAAGACGATATGCCCCAACGCGATCACCGTGTTGGTCTGTGGGTGGTATTGTGGTGTCACGTCGCAAACACCGGCTTTCAGCCCGTCATCACGTCCCGGTACGGGGTCTCGCGCCAACGAGTCGATTGGCTGTGGCTCGGTCCAGGTTTTGCCGAGGTCATCTGACATTGACCAATGCACAGGGCCGAAATAGTCTGATCCGCCAACTTCTTGAAGTGTCATCAACACGACGGGTTTTCCTTTCCGACCCGGCATCATGCAGGCGCGAGGATGAAACCACGTGCGTTGTTTCCCGTCGCGATTCCGCCACAGTGTCTCTTTTGATATAGACGCTATGAGCTGATTCGCTCTTTCGGCCTGGGCGGGCGAAGATCCAACGAGCCAAGTGCAAGCACCGATGGCAAGGCATCTTCGACGATTGATTCGATTCCTGTTTGACATGCTAAAGAGCTAAACCGAGGGAGCATTAACAGTCGAGTCGATCAGAAAGTATAAAATGAAGATTCACGAGATGTGAGATCGCATAGCACTGCATCTTTTTGCTCACAAGAAACGACTGTTCTCGCCATTAAGAAATCCCTCGTCGACGCGCCCCCAAGAGACGCATTTTCAGCCCTTCATTAAAAAGAATCCGTGAACCATAGGAATCAAGATGATCTTTAGAATCAAGGAAAAGTTTTGGGCGTGGGGTAATGATTTCGCGATCACCGATGCAGATGGAAATGAGGTATATTACGTCGATGGAATTGCCTTTTCATGGGGCAACAAACTCTCGTTCCAGAGCCCTGCTCGCCAAGAGTTGGCGCTGATCAGCCAAAAACTTTTATCGTGGAAACCGCAGTATCAGATCATCATCGACGGTCAGGTCTTTGCGGAGGTGGTCAAGGAATGGACGTGGTTTAAAAAGAAGTTTACGCTCGATGTTCCTGGGCCGAATGACTATACGATTGATGGATCCTTTTGGTCGCATGAATTTTCTTTCCAACGGAAAGGACGAGTGGTGGCGACAGTGAGTAAAAAATATTGGTCTTGGACCGATAGTTATGGTGTCGAGATTGTTGACGGTGAAAATGTGGTCGCAATTCTTTGTGCCTGCATTGTGATCGATCAAGTTTTGTACGATGAATCGAGTGGTAGTTCAATCAATAGAGACTGAGGGATGTGAGCGATGAACAGGCCAGCAGGAGTTCTGCGTTGCCTGCCCTGCGATGATTCTGATTCGCGAGTGAATCGCTTGGCTCGAGCGTTTGATCTGCACCGACCGCTGCAGTGTAGCTGGGGCGCTCAGCAGTCGCCGCAACTGATGCAGACTTTTACCTTGACTTTACAGGCACGAGAGTTGATTCGCATCAATCCGTTCAGGACGGATGTGCTGCCAAGGTAATCTTGCCACCCAAATGTTCGCTGCCCAGTCGTGCAGAGCTGAACTTTCCTGAAACGATCGTTTAGGTGCGAAATGAAGCGACATTGGTTGCTGCGCGGCGCTTCACACAGTGGCGTGGGATTCCGCTGGCGTTGATTTTAGCGAACGAAATTTCGCCTGGCGGAGGTTTCCTCGTCGGCGTGAATTCGTTGGAGAAGATGCTTTGTCGATCAAGTGCCATGTTTGTGACCTTGGTTGATGACCCGATGTGTGACTTGCATCGCGAAGAAGATCCCAAGGCCTCATCTGATTGGGCGATTTTGTCACTCGATGCTCCCGTCTTTTGGACGGATGCTGGGGCGGGACTCGACCGGCCATGGCTGTGCAGCTTTTTGATTTGTGCTGCTCCCTATGCACCAGTAGTCGGTCCGACTCCGTTAGCGGAAATGCTGATGCCGAAGAATAGAGCGGGATTTGGCAATCGCGAAGGCCTATCGTTAGTGCTCGCTCGTGATCGGCGTTTGGGGTGGTGCCTTTGGAAATGATCCGGACCAACCGCACGGAATTTTCACAAATTGTTGACTTCGACGTTCGCTGGCGTCTTCGAGCAAATTACGGTCTCTATCGTTGATCGCGCGAGAGAGCGTCGCATGCTTCACCCGCTCCAGCCCTTGTTTTCAGCAGGATGATTTCAACGTTATCAGCAAGGAGATCCGTTTAAATGGTGTTTTCAAATTGAGGCATTGTGCATCGATATCGGAGTGGAGGTTCTGGTGTTTCACAAACCCTCAGAAAGTGAAGTTCGTTAATCGCGCTGAAACTTGAATCGCTCAGAGCGATTCACGATCTTTCCACTTAATCTGACCGGTTCTCGAGTCTCGCCGTCGATTCAGCCTTCAAGGCTTCGGTGTGTCTTCGAAAATTCCATCCACGCTCATTTGGATTGTTTGGCAGAGGCCATCGAGATTCAATCCATCTCCATTGGCAGTGAAT
>JAYZAR010000237.1:0-10276 GCA_036339635.1 Planctomycetota bacterium
GTAACGCTTGATTTTGTTGCGGCGTTATCACAAGGCGAGGCAAACGAACAATCCATGGACTTTTCGGTTGCCGCTAGCGCAGTGGTGCCGTTAACCATCAATGGTCTCGAACCCGAACTCGAATTTCACCGTGACCAGCAATCAGTCGTCCCGCTCTTCGAAAAACAAGCATGGGTTGGTTTCCTGCCTGCCACCGGTCGCGCAAATCTAAAGTGGAAACCAGCCCGCCAAGCAGGTGAAGGAAAGCTCTTCTTCACCACAACCGGGCAAGTCGAAGCCCAACTTGGCGCTGGCCTGTTGCGACAGAACCACCGAATCGACTACCAGGTTTTGCAAGGGGAACTGAACTCGTTGAGCGTTAGGCTGCAGGGTCCGGGAGAAATCCTAGATGTACAGGGAAATAACTTGGTTGCCTGGAAGGTGATCGATCAAGGGGAAGATCGTCAATTGGATGTAACGCTCAGTCAACCAATCACCAACGCAAGCCAACTCATCGTTCGGAGCCAGACTCCGCTCGATGCGTTCCCCGCCAGAGTCGAGGGATTGCGACTGAATCCGATGGGTGCGATACGCCACTCTGGGTTCCTGCGACTATCCAACCTCGGATCTGTGCGTCTAGAACCAACAGGACTGAGCGGTCTGACCCAATTATCACCGGAGCAATTTCCGGCTGACGCGATTGAAGCCCGGCAGGTGTTCGTTTATCGATTCCCAGCGGCCGATCACGCGTTTACGGTTGCAGCCGATCGCATTCAAGCGGAAATCAATGTCTCGGAGATCGTTACCTACGAGGTGGCAGAGACGGATCGCGTTATTCGGGCCGATATCGAATTAGACATCCGTGAAGCCCCGATTCGCGAGTGGGATTTTGGCATCCCCGAGGACTATTCAATCGTCTCGGTCAGCGGTGCCAACATCGCGGATTACATCGCCGCGACAGAAACCAACGCTGGTCGCCGCAACTTAAAAATCATGTTTGGTCAGGACGTTGGAGGACGGCAACTGGTGACGATTCACCTAGAAAAAAGTGAACCAGCTGCCGCCGAAGCTTGGGTGCTACCACGAATCGAGTTTCCAAATGCGAAAACAGTGCGTGGCGATATTGGCATTGTCGGTGAGGCAGGATTTCGGATCGCGATCACCGAGGCCACGCTATTGGTTGAAAAGCCGCTCTCCTATTTCCCCAAATCAAACACCAGATTGCAACACGCCTTTAGAATTCGCGATCCCAACTGGTCGGCGACAGTTCAAATCGAATTACTGGAGCGCAGTATTCAATCCGATACCTTCCATCTCTACTCATTGAGTGAAGAGACAGTGTACGGAAGCTGCCTGATCAACTACTTCGTCACCGGAGCACCGATCAACGAATGGCGAATCAAAGTCCCGGCAACCCTCGACAATGTCATGGTGGATGGATTGGACGTTCGCACTTGGCGGCGGGACGGCGACACCTTGCTTGTCTCACTGCACCAACCAGTGATGGAGGCCTACACGCTGTTGGTGACATTCGAAGAAAAACCTGATGCTGAAGCAGGGACATTCCAGGCCGGTCAAATCACGCCACTCAACGTCCAAGGGGAGCGAGGTTACATCCAAGTTGTGAGCCCAATGCAAGTGGAGCTCAAAACGGAATCTGTATCGGATGACATCCTGAAACTTGACCCATTGGAACTCCCTGCCGAGTTTCAACTGCTCACCGCCGCGCCTCCACTCGGCACCTGGCAGTACACCGATCGTCCCTTTGAGCTGACCCTCCATGTGAATTGGTTCCAACCCGGCACAACCGTGACCCAAGTCGTGGAATTCTCGGAAGCCAACAGTCGGGTTTCCCAAGATGGGGAACTGGTAACCGATGTAATTTACTACGTGAAATCACGAGGCCGCGGGACACTCCGCATTCAGCTTCCGATGGCCCCTGTGCGTCTCTGGGAAGTCTCCGTCAATAACCAAGTTGTCACCGCAAGACAGGCCGAAGATGCCACATTGATTCCATTACCTAGTGGTACCGATCCCAATGTGCCCATTGAAGTCCGGTTGCGTCTGGGCAAACCAACCGTGAGTGAATCGAATCCTGAGCTTATGCTGCCAGTCGTACTCGCCCCCGTGCTGAAGACACAATGGAACGTTTCGGGAGACGACGAATACCTTCTCATTCCGAATGGTGGCACTGTGGCGCCTCCCGTACCGGTCACACGCCCCTCTGGTTTCGACTGGGTGGCCAAACGAGGCCTCGGCTCATTGGCATTGATCGGTTTTCTTACCGTGTTTGGTGTGGCAACTCGCAACAAGGCGGGCTCTTGGGGAATCCTCGGTTTGATCGCGGTGGCGATTGCGATCTTAATCTGCGTAAACACAGCGGATAACGCGAGATCCGAAATCGGCTCACCCAAGCCGCTGGAAATCAGCTTGCCGATTCTTTCGGCCGGAGAAACCGTTCAGCTGTGGGTCAAGAACACTCCACTCTGGCGAATCGACCTCTCCTGGTTCGGGGTATTCCTATTGGTCGCCGGAATCGCAGCGGTTGCCTGGTCATACACCAAAGACGAGATTGTGCTGAAGGGAGTCCTTCGGTGGATTGCCGCTTTCTTCGTCGCTTTGGGGGTCTTGATGCAGGGGGCAGGTGCGCCTTGGTTCTATAACTTGCTTGGGTTGGCCATCCTGGTCATGATGTTTATACACCCTGCCTGGAAGTTGGCGCGAGAGACATATTCATCGGCACAAGACGTTTGGCAAAATCGGAAACAGAAAAACCGAGAACAAGAACAAGCAGAATCCTCCGGCCCAAACACGGAGTCAGGTGGTGCGGTGACGACCGCGATTCTGTTGCTCGCGTTGACGCTTTTAAACGGTCCAATTTCATCCCCTGCAAATGCAGCTGAGGGGTTCGAAGCTGCTGATCTGATCCATCAGGATTGGCAGATCACCCACCACGACGCACGACTTCGTGTCGCGGGCACCATCACGCTATCAGGGCAACCGGGTGACCGGTTTCAACTGCTGCGTGCTCCAGCGGTACTCACCCAATTCGAAGGCAAGGGTTTGCGGTTGACCAAGCGGGAAATCCCCGGTGCAGGTCTCACCTACATCATCAGCATTCCCATCAGCGACGAATTGCCGAAGGACGAAATAGCGAAGGACACTGCGGAATCAGCGGAAACCGAATCAAGCGGTTCAGCTTCAGAAGATGTTGACCAGGGCGATCGCGAATTGACCGAATACTCCGCATCGTTTGAATACCAACTCGAGGCGATCAAAACACTCCAAGGGGTTCCTGTACTAACCGGTACCGCGGGTGTCCAACGAATTGAATTCAACTATGACGAAGCGGGCTGGGATGTGATCAGCCCAACAGCGGTTCGTGTGCAGTCCGTCCAGACAGATGCCGATGTGACCAAGGCAAACATTTTGCTAAGTCCCGGCAACGCTAGCGTGATGTTGAAGCCGCGAGCCCGCGACGTTACCAGCGAAGAAACCCAATTCTTTGTGGAAGCATCCAACCTGTATCTCCCCGGCCCCGGTGTCGTCGATGGGCGTCACCGACTGGAAATCCGTCCCTCGAAAGGTGAGGTAAGCGAACTGAATGTGACCGTGCCTCTCGGACTAACCGTCAGCGAAGTGGAAGGCCCGATCGGATCTTGGCAATTCGATGCGGAGAGCGGGATCCTGCGGCTCGAAATCGTGCCATCTCAATCGACCGCTTTGAATGTCATGATCGAAACCCAACGCGGACTTGACCCGTTGCCGGCGGACGTCGAGTTGGCCCCGCTGGAGGTTGCCGACGCAAATGGTCAAGTCGGATTGGTGGCGATTGCGTTTGGCCCAGACTCGCAACCGGAAAAACTGGAATCGGAGCAGATGTCGGCGGTCAACTTGCGAGACTTTGACAGTAACTTGCTTCCGAATCAGCAAGCTGTTCTACATCGAGTCTATCGATACGGTGCCGACAGCGGATCACTGACGTTGCGAGTCGCACCGGTCGAACCAGAAGTCCGAGTCGTCAGCAAGCAGGTAATCTCACTTGGCAATGAACGCTTGGTCGCAGGAATCAACTTCGCAGTAGAAATCGCGCGAGCCGGTCTCTTCCAATTGAGTTTCCCGCTGCCCGATGGCTTAGAAGTAGAATCATTGACGGGTGCGTCATTGCATCATTGGTCAGAGCTTACCGAGGGAGACCAGCGGCAAATCATCTTGCACTTGAATGGAAAAACCATCGGCTCGCAAACGTTTTCGCTGACACTGTCAGGAAACGCTCCCGAAAACATCGCGGACTGGCAAATCCCCCGATTCGAAATCAAGGAAGCCGCACGACAATCTGGTGAGTTGGTGATTCAGCCGTCCACCGGTATTCGGCTGCGAACGGTGTCACGTGAAAACGTTTCCGAAACGGACCCACGCAGCATGGGCGGGCAAGAGCAGGGTGCCTTGGCATTTCGACTGCTGCAGCGAGAATGGAACCTCGTGATCGGCATCGAGAAACTCGATCCTTGGGTCACAGGAGAGGTTCTTCATGAAATGAATTTGCGAGAAGGACAGACGCGTTCCACGTTGCTCGCAAATTTCCAGGTGAAGAATGCCTCGATTCGTAGCCTGCAAGTGACCCTACCCATCACTGGTCCAGACGAGATCAAAACACTTCGGGCAAGTGGTGATAAAGTCAGCGATCTGATCCGAACATCCCCCGACTCAAACATCTGGGAAGTTCAATTCAAAAACCGCGTCGTTGGCGAAGTTCAATTCCAGATTGAATACGAAAGACGTGAAGATCGGGACAACGAGCAGATCAATCCAGCCAGATTCCCACAAGCTCGCCAACTCGCCTACTATTTCGCAATTCGTGCCGGTGGACGACTGGAGCTGGAAACCGATTCCATGACCACCGGATGGCAACGGGTTGACTGGAATGCAGTCCCACAAAAACTCCGCAACAGTGGAAATCAAAACCCACCCACACTTGCTCTGCGAACGGTCGCGCCCGCTCAACCACTCACCATTCTGGTGAGACGCCATTCTTTAGCCGACACACTTCGGCTCCGTGTCGCAAACGGGACCTTAATGTCGGTATTGTCCCCCCGCGGCAATCAATTAACATCGGTCGACCTTAACATGGAGGTGATTCAACGCAGTAGCCTCAGCGTGAGATTGCCGCGCGGAGGTGAGCTTTTCAACGTCTTTGTGAATGGTGAAAGCGTCAACTCAATTCGGCTCGACGGAAACGATAACACCTGGCAGTTTTACATTCTGCCTGGCATTGATGATCGAACCGCCAGCGTTCGTTTTGTTTACTCAATACCAGGAAGTCGACTCACAAATCTTCAGCTCGGCAGTCCGCAACTCAATGTTCCACTGGAAAACATTCAGTGGAACGTGATCGCACCCAAAGGTTACGAACTGACTGACGATGATGGCAATCTAGAACTCATCCGCCGGCAATACCGCAAGGAATATGACCGCGACTCATACTTATCGACCGCAAGCGGCAAACGCAGCGACAAGGCGCAACAAACCGAGGAACTCTGGGAACAAGCCAATCAGTGGCTCCAGCAGGGAGAACAGTCCAAGGCTCTTTGGGGCCTCAAAAGCGTCGCCAACCAGTATGCCTTGGATGCTGCCTCAAACGAGGATGCACGTGTGCAATTGGAAGACCTGCTGACAGACCAAGTGATCGCCGGCTTGAACACACGTCGGCAACGGCTGTATTTGGACAATCGATCAGCTGATGCCGAAATGGCGGATAACGAACAGCTGATGAAAGCTGCTGCGGTGAATCCAATCCTGCAACAGGACGAATTAAATTTCCGTCCGGAACAACTGAGTGACCTGCTGCAAGGAAACAGGGCGGAGGACATTGATTTTCTGCGAACGATCGCGGGCCGCTTGGTCCAACATCAGCATACGACTGAACCGGCCCCCCAAGCCATCATTATTAGCCTGCCCGAGGAAGGAACGGTTTATACATTCGGCCGTAGCCTGCAAGTTTCAGAAAATGCGCCGCTTGAGTTAGAACTCGATTTTGCCAGAACGCTACGCCTTTATTTGTGGCAGGTCACCATTGTTTTGGCGTTACTGGCAATCTTGGCAGCCACGCTGACCCTCGGTGCGACCGCCAAAAGCGAATAGTGAAAGAGTCCCGAAGTAGATCTCCATCCGGCCCCGACTAAAAATCCCTGCCCGGTTGAAGTCGATTGGATGCGAAGGACCAGTGGAGTGGAGGGCCAGCGAAGGCCAAGTTCTAGGTTCATCCCCGATTACTTCTTGCAGAGCATCGAATCTGGCGACCTGGTGCAAAGCAGCAGACCACGAACCATGTCCCCGCCAGAACACGGCGATCCCAGAACACGGCGATCCCAGAACACGGCGATCCCAGAACAGGGCCACCCCAGAACACGGCGGTCCCCGAAGGAAGGCGGGGTAAAAAGGCGGTGCAGTTAACCCGAAAAGAATGGGCACGCCAGCCCCTGAAACGGGGCTGTCAAGCCGAGGCCAATGATGTGCACACCTGAACACCAAACGAGCGTATCGGCGATTGAGGTCTCGATTTGTTCCGCTCTGCTTGTATCATCGTGTTACTCCGGCGTTCGGTTACAATGCGTTGGTCCGTCAACTTACACAGATTATTGAGAGTCGAGATGAATCGCCTGGTCGCTGCTGTTCCATTGCTGGCCTGTTGTTTGCTCCCAACGCTTGCCCGAGCGCAGTTCAAAGGGATGCGAGCAAGAATCCCAGCTGACGCGAACACATTGGTTTTGATAAACGCCGAAAAAATGTTCGGCTCGCGCGTCGCGAGCCGTGAACACTGGGAGACGCTGCGAAAAGCCGCCTACGAGGATGGCATTTCGGCATTGCCACCCGATGCAACAGAAGTTGCGATTGCGGGCCGCAGCGATCACGAGTTCGGTGAATCAATCTGGGAACTAGCACTTGTTCGTTTGAGTAAAGAACGCAACGTCACCACGGTCGCACAGCGATTCGGTGGCACCATGGACTCTATCGAAGGTCGCTCCGCCGCTCGCCTGCCCAATGACTTGTTTGTCCTGCAAATGTCTCCGGAGATGCTCGGCAGTTACACCCCTGCAAACCGTCAGGATGTAAGTCGGTGGCTTCGGTCAACGAACGTTAACTCCGGCGATCAACTTTCGCCTTATCTGGAGCAGGCATTCACCTACGCCACCAAAGTTGGCAGTCCCATCATCATGGCGATGGACGTCGAAGGTGTCATTTCACCCGCTCGGATCAAACAACGAATCGAAGAAAGCCCCATTTTGAAAGCTGCGGGTTTGCCAACCGAACAACTTGTCAACCTACTGAGCGGTGCTCGGGGTGTCACACTCGGTGTCACCATGGGTGACGAATCCGTCGGAGCGATCCGAGTGGACTTCAAAGAGTCACCCGAAATTCTAGCCAGCATCGGGAAAGAATTGATGATCAATGTCCTTCAACACCAGGGCGCGATGATTGAAGATTTCCAAAACTGGACGCCCTCCATCGAAGGAAACACATTCTTACTGCGTGGAACTTTCTCGACCAATGGTATCCGACGAGTGATGAGCGTTTTGGAATTGCCCCCAGCGTTGCACGACTCCATGTTCGACGCCGCTTCACCGGGCTCAGATCCGGAGGGCAACGCGAAACTACTTGCCACTGAACAGTACTGGAACTCGGTAACTTCACTCGTCGATGACCTGCGGGAAAAGCCAAAACGCGATCACGTCAAAACCTTTGGCCAAGCAGCCATGTGGTATGACAAATATGCCCGCAAGATTGACCGACTACC
The DNA here is from genome assembly GCA_036339635.1 of Planctomycetota bacterium. Lineage (GTDB taxonomy): Bacteria > Planctomycetota > Planctomycetia > Pirellulales > Pirellulaceae > Rubripirellula. The sequence goes on from JAYZAR010000237.1 coordinate 7,775, forward strand.
AATCTTGAATGTCGATCAGGAAATGATCGACTACGGTGTTTACGTCGCGTCCGCGTTTCGTGATGCGGAAGCAGCGATGAAAGGCGTGGGCATGCGGACGAGCCTTCGCACCGCGAGCAACAATCCAAGTTCCGGCGGATACTACGCGACCATGGGTGGATACCGTGCCAATTCAGGCTACGGTCCTTCCTATGGCCCACAGGGTGTCACCATGGGTGTTGGTCCCGGACGTGCTTCGATCAACGAAAAAGGACGAACCGACGCGATCATCCGCGGCCAGGAACGGACTGCTGGTGCCGCATCGGTACAACAGATTTGGCAAGGTATCGATGAAACGACCGCTGCCGTTCGCCGAAGCATGGTTCAGAAATACAACACTGAATTCTAGGCACTGCCAACGACCTTTTAGCCCCCCGCTTCTTTGCGATCCGTGCAAACTGAAATATCACCGGTTTGCGCGGAAATGGCGGCATCGACACCGCGAATGCGAACCGCCTTCGCGGTGTAAGCAACTCGGTTGGCTCGCAAACACTCCAAAGTGAAACATTTGCCAGCCATCGGGACTCGTCGCTAAAAAACACAACGCAACGCGCGGATCAACAGCGTTGCCACGAACAACTGGGGCGCCAGAAAGCAAACACCGCTTGCTGACGACGCCTCGCAGAACTTCTCGTCGAACCGGGTGCCCTCAAAATCGCCCGCTCCCAACCTTTTCCGGCGACTGGTTTCTCCTAGCTGCTGGTTTCTTCTTTAGGCTGGTTCGTTGAATGCGTTGACTGGCATAAACGAAGAAGTTAACGGCGACGCGTTAAGCCAAGATATCAGCGACCGGTTGATGATCCTCAACGCCGGTGAGACGAAAATCGAGCCCCTGAAATCGGAAGGACAATTTGCGGTGATCGAATCCCAGCAAATGCAGGATCGTCGCATTCAGATCGTGAACATGAACACCATAGCGATCACGATCGAGAATGTTATAAGACCATTCGTCAGTCTCACCGTAGCTGATACCACCCTTGATCCCGCCACCGGAAAGCCAGATTGAAAAGCAGCGTGGGTGATGATCGCGTCCATAGTTGGTCTCGTTGCCACCCTGTCGATAGACGGTACGACCAAATTCACCACCCCAGATAATGAGCGTGTCCTCGAGTAGGCCACGCCGTTTCAAATCCATAACGAGCGCGGCTGATCCTTGATCCACTTCCTTCGCAATCTTGGGATGACGTGTCGGCAATCCACCGTGGTGATCCCAGCCACGATGATAAATTTGGATGAAGCGGACACCACGCTCAGCCAGCCGCCTGGCCAGCAGACAATTCGCAGCGTGAGTTCCTGGGACGGATGCATCCGGTCCGTAAAGCTCCATTGTCTCTTCTGTTTCGTCACTGATATCGGTCAGATCAGGCACCGACATCTGCATCCGGTAAGCCATCTCGTAAGCGGCAACACGCGTATCAATCTCCGGATCACCAACGTCCGCTTTTCGCAACTCGTTTAACTTTGTGATCTGATCAAGCAATTGGCGGCGATCATCGCGATCAGCACCGGTCGGATCATTCAAGTACAGCACGGGGTCCCCCGACGAGCGCAACTTCACGCCTTGGTGATTCGAAGGCAAAAAGGCGCTCCCCCAAAGTCGCGCATACAGCGGTTGAGCTTGGGGGTCGGTATTTTTATCGAGCAGGACCACAAACGCCGGCAGATTCTCACTTTCACTTCCCAAGCCATAACTGGCCCAGGCTCCCAAGCTGGGACGACCTGGTTGTTGGTGACCGGTCTGAAAAAAAGTGATCGCTGGATCATGATTGATCGCCTCGGTATACATCGACTTGATGATGCATATTTCGTCGGCAATTTTGCCATGATGAGGCAGCAGATCGCTAATCCACTGTCCCGATTTTCCATGCTGACGAAATGGCAAGAATGACTTGGCGGCGGGGAACGAACTTTGCCGTGATGTCATGCCGGTCAATCGCTGGCCGCCGCGAATCGAATCGGGCAACTCTTGCCCATTGAGTTTTTCTAGCGATGGCTTGTAATCGAAGGTGTCAATCTGCGAGGGCGCGCCGGACTGACACAGGTAAATCACCCGCTTGGCTTTGCCTGGAAAGTGCGGCTTACCGGGATGCCCGGGCGAATAGCCAGGGCCATTCTCCGCAGCCAAAGAGGTCCCGCCCTGCAACTGCTGAGGGTTCATCAAAGATGACAAAGCAATCGCGCCGACCCCCCCCGCCCCACGGGAAAAAAAATGTCGTCGGTTCACCTGCAGGCCAGCGTCATCGGCGGGATTCATAATCTTTTCCAAGCAATGGGAATCACCCATCAAAGATTCGGTTACGGTTTGGTCACAAATTCACTCAGATTCAACAGCACTCGACTGGCTGCTGTCCACGCCGCCAATTCAGGCACCGCGTGAGATTCGTCAATCGGCGAATCGCCCACCGACAAAAGTTCCTTGGCCGCATCACGATTGCCGGTGTACTGAGCCAGTCGGGTTTCCAC
>JAYZAR010000238.1:0-25493 GCA_036339635.1 Planctomycetota bacterium
CCTGTCACCCAGGGAATACAATTTTAGATTTGGTTTGCGATTTCAGATCAGAGGTTTAGGTCGCCATATTTATTCGCAAAGTCCGCGGTCCAAGATCATTGCCAAAGTTGGGTTACCCGAGAACGGGGTGGTTGCTGTACCCACCAGTGACAGCCGCGTGGGCGTTTTATGCTGGAAAGTAAACGGATCAGGACCTGCCTTGCGAGAGTCCGTCTCAGCCTTGATCTGATTGCTGACCAATTCGTCTGCTGACCAATTAATCTGCTGGCACATTACTCGTGCCGCAAGGCTTCAATCGGATTCATGTAGGCTGCCCGACGTGCTGGATAGACGCCAAACACCAGTCCGACACCGAGTGAGATAATCAGCGACATTCCCACCGACCACATCGCAATTCTGGGTTCCAGTGAGTTGGCGATCGGCGGTAGAAGCTCCGGGTCGATTGCATTGATCACGCTCCTGACGATGCGGTAGATCGGTCCACACATGAGCCCGAAACCAACTCCCAGCAGACCTCCGCCACCGGTCAAGACAAGCGTTTCAGTTAGGAATTGCTGTATGATGTCGTGTCGCTTTGCTCCCAAGGCGCGACGGATTCCAATCTCACGGGTGCGTTCGGTGACGGTAGCCAACATAATGTTCATGATTCCGATACCACCGACCAACAGCGAGATGCCGGCGATCACGACCAATAGCACATTGAACATGGCTCGGGTTCGTTCGGCTTGGCGCAGTAGTTCTTTCGGGACAACAACGGCGAAATCATCTTTGTCATGAAAGCGATCCATCAACCAAGTCACGATCTCGGCTGTCTCGTCAACTTGATCAAGGTCATCCACCGTCAAAGTGATTTGTGTCAGTTCGACAATCTCACCGGTGAAATTGAACCCGCGGCCGGCGCGGATCATGATCTGGTCACCGACGCGATGCTGAAAGGTTTTCAAGGGAATGTAGGCGTCGAAGTTGTAGTCCCGTGCTTCCAGGCTGCCGCCGATTGCGGCGGTGGCTGCCCGCGGTTTGGTTTGTCCGATGACCGTGTAGACGTCACTCTCAACTCCCACTTTTTGGCCGATTGGGTTTTCCAAAGGGAAGAGGCGTTTGGCCGTTTCGTCTGCTAGGACAATCACGTTTTCGCGATTGTCTTGTTCAGTGATCCAACGACCACGAGCGATCTGTAGTCGATTCAATTCGAGGTAGTCGGCCGTGCTGCCAACTAATTTGACGTCGGCGGTTCGGCCATTGACCAAGAACTCACGTTTCAGTTCTCGGATCGGTACAGCGCGGGTGATCGAAGGAACATTGGAGAGAATGCGTTCGTAATCATCCCGCTTGATCCCGTAAGTTTTGACGCGTTCCGACTTCTCCTCGGAAGATTGCGGTTCCACGCTCCTCACGATGATATTGTTTGCGCCCAGTTGCATAATTTGCTGCTGAGCGTCGTAGCTGACACCCTCTCCCATCGCCACTAACCAGATCACGGTGGTCGTGCCGATAAAGATGCCGAGTGCCGCCAATGCGGATCGCATCTTTTGCAGCAGCAGGCTTTTAACGCCCAAGCGGAACGTTTGGATCAAAGCGCCGTTCATTTATTCACCAGCGGTGTCTTGAGCGGCTTGAAAGGCGGCGTCGATTTCACTGGCTGTTACTTTACCATTGCCGTCTTGGTCAACCTTTCCGAAATTCGCTTTATCTTTTTCCCCAAACTCATCGATTGTTAGGACGCCATCTTTATTTTTGTCAGCGGTGGCGACCAGTTGTTTTCCAGCGGATTGAGCGGCGGAAGATTTGTTGGTATTTCGTCGCTTTTGATTCTGTTTGGTTGTACCGTCAGCATTTCCGTCAGACGCTTTCGTCTCCCCAGCGGCATTGGGATCATTCGGAACGTTGCCGACGCTACTTGGTCGGAGGGCTTGCCGTTGCGCGTCCTCTATAAACGCGGTCGGGTTGAGCACGACTTGATCGCCTTCTTTCAAGCCGGCTTTAACGATGGTGAATTCATCATTGGTGTCACCGAGTTCAACCTTTCGCATTTCAACTTTTTCCCCGTTGCTGACCCAGCAGAAAAAACCCTCTTCGGTTCCGATGACTGCCGCAACGGGCACTTTGAGAATGTCGGTATGTTCGGCCAAGACAATGTCCACTACGGCGCTCATTCCAGGTTTTAAACCAGGTTCCGGCTTAAGTCGGATAATTGTGTCATACTTGACCATATTGCCGGTCCACCAACCTGCTGGTTTGGTGACCTCGGCGATTTCCTCGACGGATCCTTCCATGATTAAGTCTTGTAGTTCAATCCTGGCTGGCATGCCGATCGCTAGACGTCCGACTTTGGATTCATGCACGCCGACCTTGACTTGCATCTTGTCGAGATCCGGGATCATCAACAATGTTTGCTGTTCGCGGACGACAGCGCCTTCTTCGATGTCGGGTGTCTCTTTCCATTCGGCGGCCGAAGGAAAGATGACCATGCCGCCGGTCTTCGCACGGATGACACAGTTTTCGAGTTGTTCCTTGTCCCGTTTCAATCGATCGGCTTCCAGTTTCAATGCTGCATCTTGCGCGGCCAGATTCGCGCGGGCTGCGTCAAGGCTGCTGGTTAATTGCTGCAGCATTTTCTTTTTCTTGTAGAGTTCAAGCGTCTCGAGTTGCTTTTTCCGGAGTTCGAGATCTTTGCGTGCGGAATCAACGGCGAATCGTTCACCATCCAATTGCAGGGAACGAAACATCCCTTTGGATACCATCCGTTCCGCCGACTCAAAAATAAGTTGTTTCTTCTTGACGACTTCTTCGGCATCGAAGATCGCCTTCTCCATGGTGTTGCGTTCTTCTTGGTAAGTACCGTTGAGATATTCCTCGATATTTGTTTCGGCAACCTCCACATCACCTTGGGCAACGATCTGTTGGGCGACCGCTCGCTCGTAGGTGATTTGCTGTTGGGTGATGTTTTCAATAATGAGAGCATCATCCAAGCGAATAAGTTCATCGCCTGGCTCAACAAATGTGCCCGTCTCGATCACCCAGAGCACGGTGGTTCCACCCTTGACCATGCACTTGATTTCTTCATTTTGACTGCTTTCCAGCATGCCATTTTCTGTGACGGTCACCTTGAGGTCCCCCCGCCGCACTGTATGCGTCATCAGGGATTCCGTGAGATTGCTGCCGAGGTTATCCGACAGTAGAGGGATCGCGCCGACTACAACTGCGGTGAGCAGTCCGGCGATGATCAGGGCTTTCATCCACATGGCATGTTCGGGGGTAGGTGTGGGGCGAGAATCCCCACAGTCTACTCACTGTCGACGCGACGACACTCGGAATCTGAAGTTGCCGCGCAGCACGCCGGCTATTCAGGCGTCGTGCTGGCCAAGCTTTGACGTTTGCGGGGGATTTTTTATCTGGCTGGGATCGTTTCCATGAATCCGATCATCATTTCCTCAAACGACTGATCACCCCATCGCACGTCGATGTTGGGGTTGGGATTGCTGAGGTTTTCCTCAGAGTTGTCGTAGATGGCAACACATTCAATGACGGTGCCTCGAGGTAATTTGACAGGTTCATCGAGACTGTATTTCAACTGGAAGTTGAAATCGTAACGAGGGACATCGAGCAATATTTTTTGACTACCGTCGGGATAACGGGCGGTGTAACGAAACGACTTTCCGCGGAGATGCAGGTGCGGTGTCATGTTCAAAAGCAATTGGTCACTGGTAACGGGAGCGATTGCGTACACATCGTGATCTGACTCTCCCGCAGGGATTTTGAAGCGGGGATTGGCTGCAATCATCCCGCTGACTTCTGTTTTAACTTCGGACTTGTCCAGAAAACAAAGTCCCGCGTAACTGAGGTCGGTTTGATCTTCCTCGCCATTTGGCGTGTAGTGCATTTCGAAGACAAGTTTGCTGCCAGCTTTCACTCGCATGGCTCGTCCCTCTTCTCGGTTGATTGGAAGCGAACCGGGAGCGTATCCAGCAAGCATTTTTCGCAGATCAGATCGACGACGACCCGGTTCGATGATGTAGATGACGATGTGATGAACCACACTGCGATTATCAGGTCGAGCTTCCGCCGCGTAGACATACTTATCTTCAGTCCAGCCTGGATCGACCAGGAAGCGCTTGTAATCAACCACACCTTCAGCAGGAACATTGAAAGGCTTGACGTCCATCTTGATGATCTGATCCGGTTCGGGGATTCGCCATCCGTCGGTGAACTTTGGGGGATCGGGTAGGTCCGCTGGGTTTCCCTCGGGCATGCCATTGGCAATCCAGGTCTTGATCAGCGCAATTTCGTCTTCATTCAAACGACTGTCATTCGAGAATTTGCCGTGGTCGGGATTGGCAAACCAAGGAGGCATTCGGCTGTCGTCGATCACTTCAACGATCGTATCCTCCCAGCCCTGGATGTCTTTGTAGCTGGTGAGCGTAAACGGGCCGAGTTCTTTTTCGCGGTGGCAGGAAACACAGTGCGAGTTGAAAATTGGTGCGATGTGTTTTGTGTAAGTGATATCGCCAGTCGGTTTCAGTTTATTGACTTTGCCGATGTAGCAACCGACTGCTTCGGTGACTGGGACGCTGACGGGTTTGTCTTGCAGCATTTCTTCGATCGCGATCGCCAGGTCGGGTTGGACCGAACGTTCCCGTGAATAGCCAACCCCGTATTGGTCATCAATCCGTCCGTGGTAACGGACGACTCGCTGTCGATCCAAGACAAAGACTTCGGGCGTCCGCTCGGCTCCCATCGCATCAGCGACCCGGTTCCCAACATCCTTGAGCATTGGGAAGTTAATCTTAAAACGTCGGACGAAGGCCGCGAGTTCCGTCATACTGTCTTGGGTATTCGAGTTGATTCCCAATACAATCACGTCATCAGCAAACTTTTCTTGCAACTCTCGTAAACGCGGTCCATACAGTTTCGCCAATGGACATTCGGTTCCCAAGAAGGCGACGACAACCAATTTTTGGTCTTCAAAATCACTTAGTGAGACTGGTTTTCCGTAGCTATTGTCGAGTGTGAAATCGGTGACCGCCGCCCCTATCGGGGATTCGGTCGATTCAGCACTGTGGACAGTGAGTGGAACTGCGAACAGGCAACAAATCAGCAGAATGCGAAGCATGTTTCTCAGATTGCTTAGAGGAAAAAAGCCAGTTTTTGACGGGAATCTTTCGAATCTAGGATGATTTCCTATGTAATCACCCAAGATCTAGGCTCTTCGGGTATCCGACACGTCAAAGTGAATAATGACAAACTGGGAAGGAAATGTCAGCGCCTTTCCCTGTGTCATTTTGTAACTGCAGATGCCGGATTTTGGTTTGCATTGGGAACGACACAGCTCGCAACGGTGATTTGCGGTGAATCGGCCGTTCTCGAGACAAACATAATTTAGTTTTTTGGCAACCTGTTTCGATTCTTCGAATCGCATTTTGGGAGCACCAAACGACGCCGCTTCATTACACCATTGCAACTTCGTGTATCCGCCTCTCTGCACAGAACGAACAATTCAATTGTCTGGAAAAGAATTCGTGTCATTCAAGAATTCGGCGTCATTCACGAACGTCCAATCGCCGTTGCGGGGGGGGCGGAATGAATCTGGATGAGTAGCATCCGTTTATGGTGGCGGTCGCCAGAACTCGCTAGCTAGGGGGATGGTGATTCTTGAAACGACTGCCTCAAGAACGAAATGAGAATGGCGAGGTCGGTTGGTGTCAGTTGTTCATGCAAGTTACCAGGCATCAAAGAAACGTCGGCTGCCTTGATTTGATCAATGTCGGTGCGGAGCACCGATTGTGACAAACCGTTTTCTCCGCGAAGGACAACGCCGGTCGCCGTTTCGGATGCCAACAAGCCAGCAACTGTGCGGCCATCTTTTGTGATCACCAGATAGCTTCGATACTCGGGCTCGATTCGACCACTCGGGTCAAGCAAGTCCATCAGCAACGTCTCGTCAGGACGGTTCGCGATTGTCCCCAAGTGCGGGCCGACCTGGTGGCCGTCGTCGTTCAGTGAATGACACATCAAGCAGTGCTTTCGATACAAGGTCATTCCTTTCTGTGCGTCTGGTTGCCCGGTAGTAGGTTGCCGCGCAGTTGTGGTCTCAGCCAATGCAGATCGATATCGTTCGAGACGCTGTTCGATTTCCTGATCGTTTGGCGTGCTCGTTTGTTGCTTTGCTCGCTGTGCGATGTTTGTGTCATGACTTGCGATTAATTGTTCTCGCTGCAGGTCACTCAATTCATCCATTCCAACAATTCCGCGTTCGATAGCATCCAGCAAGATTGATTGTCGTTCGATGCGAGCGAGCATTGCATCAATGATCGCCTTGCGGGTGGCTGGGGTATTCGAATCCCAGTTTGCGATTAACACAGTCCCTGCCTGTGGGGCGGTCGATGCATTGAGCGTTTTAGCTGCTGCTTGCTGGATCTCTGGTGGTTGTCGCGAATCGAGTAGCGGTCCGACGGAAGGGATCAAAACGTCGATCGGCGCACTGGCTAGCATCTCCAACGCTTGTAGGCGTTTGGGTAGGCTGGCGGTTTCATCCCCAACGATGTAGGCCGCTTGATCAAACAATTTTTGAAGTTGATGGTCGTCAGCCATCGGTAAGATGCCTGCGAGTTTTGTTGCCAAGTTTTGCACCTTGGAGTCAGTACTCTGAATTAGACGAAGCAACGGTGCGTAACCGTTTTGTGAATTCGGGGCTCGTTCTTGTCCGCGTGATAGCCCATCAAGTAACCCCTCAAGTGTTTCGCGTTGTGACGGTGGCGGGCAGGTCAGCAGCTTATTTAATAGACGGCCGAGTGCCGACCCATCGCGCTGCGCCGCAAGCGTTGCTGCCAGCGGTTTGATCAGTGGGTTGGCTATCGATGCATGGGTGGGAGGGGATTGGATGGGAGAGATTGCACTGCTGTTTCGTAGCAGTTGGCCGAGTATGTTTTCGGCACGGTCAATCGCTGAACTAAGGATGGCCGTTTGCATCCATTGCTGGCGAGGGTGCTGTTCCGCCAGGTTCGACAACACTTTCGCGGCAGTGTCTTGGTGTGTCGTGACTTCTTGGTTTGCCATTCGGGCCGAATGTGATTCACCAAGTGTCATCGCGAGTTGCAGGCGGACCGCGGGGTCAGGATCGTGCTGAAGGGATGCGATTTGATCGACCCAAGCAGGGTCTTTGGCAAGGATCGATTCACTGGTTCGCAGTGCGTGGATTCGTACACCGTAGTGCGGATGTTTGAGGGCACGGAACACATCAGCCGAACTGAGCAAGCCGATGTCTTGAAGTGTCGCGAGAGCGGTGATGCAGCTTGGGCCCGCTGTTTTGGGTTGCACCATTTTCCGAAGCGTTGGAGCGACCGTCGTTGACTTTCGTTCCATCAGCAAGCGGCTAGCCGTTTGCCGAATCCACCGGTAAGGACTCCCGATCAAATCGGCAAGTTGCTGATCCTCGCAATCGGACAAGCAAAGGTTATCTGGGGCTGTGGGAAAGAAATGTTGTTGAGGGCGAAGTCGCCAAATCCGGCCGTGATTGCCTCCTTTATCCAGGCCGTACTGCTGCTGCAAGAATCTTGGAATGGCGGAATAATCTTCAATGATCTCTCGGTACATATCCACAATGTATAGAGCACCGTCGGGACCGACTCTTAAATTCATCGGGCGAAACCATTGGTCCGTTGATGCGAGGAACTCCGATGCCTGTTCCTCTGCCGCACGATGACCGCGGTAGCCCGCACCGTCTCTCTCAAGGATGCAGCGATGGATCATGTTTAGCGACGGTTCGCAGTAGAACAGGTTGCCGCGGAACGAGGTTGGGAACAGGGGATCGCTGTAAACCTCATTGCTGCATCCGCCTGAGAAGTAATTGCTGTCTGTTTCCCGGTCGCCATAAAACTTGATCCACGCTGGATCTTGTCGTCGCCGCACCCGCCAAGGATGCGGATCGCTGATTCGAAAGCCGCGGTTGTAGTTGGTGGCTTGTTGATTGGTCGCGGGAGTTTCGACGAACGGATTTCGCCGCAGGTATCGATAGGGAAGTGGGAGTGCGTAAGTTGCGGGCTGACCACCGCTGGCGGGAAACCGGTCACCGATATCGTTGATGGTCATGCCAAACGTTCCGACCCGACCATTCACCGCTTCGATCGTGGAACCATCCGACTTGATCCGAAAATCGGTGTTGCCCAGCAAAAAAGGTTTGGCAAGTTTTGGACCGGTGATCTCTCCACCTTCCCCGCCACCGCCAACATAAATCCAATTGTCGAACCCCCAGCGTGGATTATTGATGCCGCGTTCCATCACTCGTTTGCGAAAGCCGGTCAGTAGTGTTTCCCGCACGTCGGGTTTCCCGTCGTGGTCAAGGTCTGCCAGATAAACAATATCGGGCGCGCAGGTCACGATCACGCCACCCCGAGCCGCGACAATTCCATAACAGGCGGGCAGATCATCGGCCCAGATGATTGATTCATCCATCTGGCCATCACCGTTGGTGTCCCGCAACATCTTGACGACTCCGCGCTGTTGGGTCGCTGCTTGGTCAGCAATCTTTCCGCCTTGCAGCTCCCAGCGAATGCGGCGGACTTTTGTGTCAAGCTTTCCGGACTTGTTGAGCGTTTGTACGTCGAGGTGACCTTCGATGTTGTACCCATGCAACTCACAAACAAATAATCGACCGCGTTCGTCCCAAGCAATGCAAGAGGGTTCGGTGACGACCGGTTCACAGGCGATCAAGTCGACCGTGAATCCGTCCGGGAGCTGCATCGCTGCGGCGCTCTCACGGGCCGAGAGTGGCTGGGGAGCATCGGGTGCCGGTTGGACCGGACCGGTTGCTGGCTGGTTCAGGCGAGGGGCCTGCTGGGCTGCGAGCGGATTCGTTCCGGTCAGTAGCAGGCAGAGTACACCTAATAACTTTCGTGGCGAATTCACTTGAGTCACTTGAGAAGCATGGCAGTGGGGTCACCGGGAAGGTGTTGAAGGAAAGGCTGTCAAATAAATTATCAAACGCGAATGACGTTTGCAGCGATCAAATCTGAAACGGCTTCACCCCAGTGTTCGTTGATCTGGGTCGGTTGATCTGGGTCGGTTGATCTGGGTCGGTTGATCTGGGTCGGTTGATCTGGGTCGGTTGATCTGGGTCGGGCTGAAACGAGCAAAATGGGTGCGGCGGCAATCCCAAAAGTTCTCCCTATGTTCTTGCAATTCCTTCCCTTGCAGTTTCTGGACCTCGCGATTTCTACCTGTTCCTTACGATGCTGTCGCTTACCATAAGGAGCGTCCTTTCACGCTGGAGACAATGATTTGAGACTTGCAATGGCACTCATGAGCGGGATCTTGCTGACGACCTTGGCGGGCGCAGCAGAGAAACCAAACTTCCTATTGGTCTTGCTGGATGACTCTGGCTGGACCGATTTCGGCTGTTACGGAAGTCGGATTCAGACCCCCAATATCGATCGGTTTGTTTTACAAGGAATGCGATTTACCGATTGCCATTCCGCTGCGCCAAACTGTTCGCCTTCGCGAGCTGGGTTGCTAACCGGGCGGACTCCTTCACGAGTAGGGATCTACAGCTATCTGCCCCCCAATCATGTGATGCACCTGCGTGATGAGGAAGTGACTGCCGCCGAACTGTTGCAGTCAGCCGGTTATCGGACTGGGCACTTTGGTAAGTGGCACCTTTCACGACTCGGGTCTGACCAGCCTCAGCCTGTCGACCAAGGTTTTGAGTATTCATTGGGAACAGACAACAATGCTTCACCAAGTCATCTGAATCCAAATAACTTTGTTCGCAACGGTAAGCCTGTTGGCGAGATGCTGGGTTACTCGTGTCAGATTGTCGTTGATGAAGCTGTCGGTTGGTTGGACATTATCGAGGCAGAGAAAGGTGAAGAGCCGTTCTTTGCTTGTGTTTGGTTTCATGAGCCGCACACGCCAATTGCTTCACCACCGGACTTGGTGTCGAAGTATCAAGAGTTGTATCCCGAGTTGAATGCAAAAGAGGCGGCTTACTTTGCCAACATCGAAAATGTGGATCGAGCGGTTGGGAAACTGCTGCAGGCGGTTGAGCAACGAGGGTTGGCGAAAGAGACGGTTGTTTTTTTGACGTCGGATAACGGCCCATTGAATGGTCTTTCCAGCGTTGGATTGCGAGGTAAAAAATCGAACGTGTGGGAAGGAGGCCACCGTGTGCCAGGAGCTTTTCGCTGGCCCGGAAAAATCGACGCCGGGAGCGAGTGCTCCGTCCCGATATCAGGTGTTGATTATCTGCCAACCGTTTGTGATTTGGCCGGTATCAAGACGCCCGAACAAGTTGCGTTGGATGGGGTAAGCTTGGTTCCGTTGTTGTGTGATGGTGCCGATTCCTTGCGACGAGAGAAACCACTGTATTGGTTTTTTTACCGTTTGAATCCTTCCCTTGCGATTCGCGATGGGCAGTGGGCATTAATTGCGGACACCAACGATGCCCGTCGTCCCAAGTCACATGGCATGATCCGAGATGACATGGCGAAAATTAAAGCGAGCAAGCCCGTTGAATTCTTGCTTTTCGACTTGGATCAGGAGCTTTCGCAGCGACGAGATGTTGCCAAGGAGCACCCGAGGGTGTTTGATCGATTGCGAGCCGATGCGATCCGGATGCATCGTGATGTGGTGGAATCGGGCCATCAGTGGGATATCCCCGCCGATTATGGGGCAAAGAATTCCCGCCGGATCTGGGATTCCTATTGAGTCATTCGATCTTTCAAATCGGCTAGCTGCCAAGGCAGCCATCAGGTTCAGATATTCTCGACGCCGGCGATCAGAGCACGTCCTAGGTCGTCAGTCGGAGTTGTCGGGCTGCGTTGGAAACAGCGATCAGTGGATTCACCGAACGGGGATTCACCGAACGGGGATTCAACGAACGGCTGATACAGCGATCGGGGCAATCTTTGATGTCGCCCCGGCGAACACTGGCTTGAAACCGGATGGGGTCGTATTTCATTACTCAATTTCGCGCGCTTGAAGCAGATCAGGGATTTCTCAAAGGAGCAGCGAACCATTGAACAGCACGCGTCAGATTACTGATTCTCGAGGGCAATGCCGTCGCAGCACGAGTGCAGAAAAGTGGAGAGCAAGACGTACGTGAATCCTCTTTGTCGTCTGCGGACGACGGCACACCTTTTGAACCGAACCAGCCCAACAACAAACGCTGCGATTCCACGTAAAAAGCCCACCGCCGAAAACGACGGTGGGCTTGTTTCGAAATGTAGTCGGGCTGAGAGGATTCGAACCTCCGACCTTTTGACCCCCAGTCAAACGCGCTAACCAGGCTGCGCTACAGCCCGCCGGTGATGGATTTGCTTCGAGGCAAATTCTTCACACCTCAAATGCTAACCAAGTCGATCGAGGTTTGCTAGGCGACTGGGCGGTTGGCGGGGGTTGGTGTATACGATGGGCTGGTGACACAGGTTTTTAACGCCGCTATGTCAGGAAATCGGAGAACCCCAATGACTGGAAACTCGAACATGTCGTTTGCTGACCGACTTGCCCATGCCGTGCGTTCCAAGCAGTCGATCACATGTGTGGGGTTGGATCCTCGCAAGGCTCAGTTGCCGAGTCCGATCCGAGATGCGGTGAGCGGTGATTGTCCGGATCAATGGGCGGCCGCTTATACACAGTTTTGCAACGAGATCATTGACGTCGTCTCGGACAAAGTTCCCTGCGTGAAGCCGCAAGCGGCATTTTTCGAACAACTTGGCCCAGCGGGAATGATTGCTCTGGGTGAGGTGATTGCCTACGCCAAGGCAGCTGGATTGTTGGTGATCACCGATGGAAAACGGAACGATATTGGCAGCACTGCGACGGCTTATGCGGATGCCTACCTTGGAGCCGAAAGTCCTTGGGGCAGTGATTCATTGACGGTCAGTCCGTACTTGGGGCGAGACAGCATTGAACCATTCGCCGAGGTCTGTGATTCCCGCGAGGCAGGCATTTTTGTGCTGGTAAAAACCTCGAATCCTGGCGGCGGTTTGCTTCAGGACCGTGCGACCGAGGGCCAGTTGGTCTATCAGCGTGTCGCCGAATTGGTAACCGAATTGAATCAGGATCGAGTCGGTGAGAATGGCTATGGTTCCATCGGTGCAGTTGTTGGTGCAACGTATCCCGAGCAACTCGTGGAGCTTCGCCAAGCGATGCCGACGGCTTGGATTCTGATTCCTGGTTTCGGAGCACAGGGCGGAGGCGCTGAGGATGTTAAGCCGGGGATGGACGCCAACGGGTTGGGAGCGATTGTGAATAGTTCGCGGCATATCATTTTCGCCCATTCCCGTGATCCCTACCGAGATTCGTTTGGCGATCAGCGTTGGCAAGACGCGGTCGCTGCCGCGACCGACGATATGAATGCTCAGCTAGCAAATCATTGAAACTGGCCGCTCCCCGTGAGAGGGTGGCCTTGATTTCCTGCTCAGTCGGAGATCCATCTTGCTGCCGATTCCCGTCAGCAGGTATAGCGACAAAACCGAGGGGTAATCCCATCGCAAGGTCCGTCTCCATTTGGATAACAGGAAATCGATGTTGATGCGTCTTTTCAGCCTAGTTTGCGGTTGTTTTGTGGGGTCTTGTTTCATGTCAACCGCGACGGCCCAATTCACGGTTCCGGTCGCGACAAACCCAGCACCGATTTCGAATGCTGCGCCGATTTCGAATGCTGCGCCGATTTCGAATGCTGCGCCGATTTCGAATGCTGCGCCGATTTCGAATGCTGCACCGATTTCGAATGCCGTCCAAACGCCGCCGAGTATGAACAATCCTGCCGTCCGGCACAGTGCGAGTTCCTCAGCGAGTGCAGGTGGGCAACTTCCGCGGTCGGCCGGCCAAGAGCATCGTGTTTACGATTTGCGGCCCTACACCGGGTATCTGACCCAGTACGATCGTCCCGAACAGGCGATCATCGATTGGGTCTTGCGAGAAACCGGGACGGACGTTTGGTTCTCCCAGCCCTTTGGGTTCATGAGTGCCGATCGAGATCAGCTATCGGTTTATCACACCAAAGAAATGCAGCAGGTGGTTTCTGGCATCGTGGATCGTTTTGTTGCCGGCGAAAAAGATCCGCAAGTCTTGAATATGCGTGTGATGACCGTCGGAAGCCCGAGTTGGCGAAGCCAGGTCCACATGTTGATGCAGCATGTGACTGTCGATTCACCAGGGGTTCAAGCGTGGCTTTTGAGTAAGGAAAATGCTGCTTTGGTGCTCAATTCGCTGCGATCCCGTAGCGACACACGCCAAGTGCATGACGTGAATTTGGTCACTTACAACGGGCAAACAGAACAACTAATCAGCACTCGCGGACGGAACTACGTTCGAAACGTCCGTTCGGCACCTGCGGCTTGGCCACCGTACGAACCGGAGACGGGTGAGATCCAGGAGGGTTACCAATTGGAGGTCAGCCCATTACTGAGTACCGATGGCAAAGCGATCGATTGCATCATCAAGGCAGAAATCGACCAAGTTGACCGGTTGAACGACGTCGACTTGGAATTGCCGTTGCCCAATAACCAAATTCATCGAACTCGAATCGAGGTGCCACAGGTCGTTAGCTGGCGGCTCCATGAGCGATTTCGCTGGCCCAGTGACATGGTACTCATGTTGTCCTGCGGGGTGATCGCCAGTCCAGATCGAGAGAAATCGTCGATTCCGCTGCTGGATATGAGCATACTGACTGGGGAAACCGCGGGTCGAGCCGACGCGCTAATGTTCATCGAATTCCGCGGTCGAGCCAGTGAGAATATCACGACGGTCAACCAAACCGCCCCGACCCCTCAGGTTGCCAATCAAAATAATTCGCCCACACGCGGAAGATATTGACCTGCGGTTCCGAAGGCTTGAATCGATCGGACTCCACGTTTGGATCGGCCTGTTGGGTGGCCAAAGTTGTATTGAGGGAGTTGCGACGCTCGAGAAGTTGCCAAGCAAACTGAAATTGCTCCGGATTGGTCCGTGAGAGAATGACTCGCTTAGCTGAAATACCTGTTCAGCCGGTTCGATTGGGGACTTGGACCTCCACTGGTCGGTTTACCGCGAATGGTTTCTTATCGCGCCATGACATCAGGCAGGGGACGGCAGAACGGGTTTGCGACCCAGTGGAGTTTGCCATCAAGTCAGTTTCGTCGGGTGGGCGGCAGTTCAACTTTGCCCTCTTGCCCTCACTGACGTGCCGGGGTGGCGAAGGTTAGAATGCCGTTACTGGGCCGGTCTTGCCTCCCGTTTTTCTTTCAGATAACGCTGCGTTCTATGGATACAGGTTCGTCTCGTCGAGTTGTTATTACGGGCGTCGGTGTGATTAGCCCGCTGGGAAACGATCCGCAACGTCTGTTGGCCGGTTTGCGTGAAGGGACCAGTGGGATCCGACCTTTTTCTCAATTGCCGCATGGAGTCATGAGTGTCGACCATGGTGCGGAAGCGAGTGAATTCTCGGGGGATATCGCCGATTACGGGCCGATGGAGAAAAAACTTCAGCGGACCATCCGTAAAGGCAGCAAGGTGATGTGCCGCGAAATAGAAATGGGCGTTGCAGTCGCCCAGTTGGCCTTGAACTCGGCGGACTTGTCGGAGGTATCGAGCCGAGATCGAGACCGAACCGGGGCTGTCTATGGGTGCGACTACATCATGTCGATGCCTCAAGAATTTGCCAGCGGAGTGGTCAAGTGCTTGGACGACGAGGGCAAATTTGACTTCGATCGCTGGGGCCGAGAGGGTAAGCCCGAAGTCAATCCACTTTGGCTGCTGAAATACTTGCCCAACATGCCGGCGAGTCACATCGCGATTTACAACGATCTGCGGGGACCGAACAATTCGATCACGGTCCGAGAAGCCTCTGCCGGTGCCGCGATTAGTGAAGCCTATTCAACGATTCAACGCGGGCACGCTGATGTATTGGTCGTCGGATCGACAGGCTCCCGAATTCATCCCTTGCGAACATTGCACGCCTCAATGCAGGAAACGTTGGCTACCACTTCAGCCGATCCCAGCACCATGTCGCGTCCGTTTGATGCGTCCCGAGATGGAAGCGTGTTAGGGGAGGGAGCGGGTGCCCTGATTTGTGAGAGTCTGGAAAACGCAGAGCGTCGTGGGGCGAATATCCTGGGGGAAGTGGTGGGCGTGGCGACGTCTGCCGTCGGATTACGGCAAGGCGCCGATCAGTTTATGCGGCAAGCTTTCGTCAATGTGCTTCGCAGTGCTTTGGGTGATGCCGAGCCAAATTCGATCGGACACCTGCACGCCCACGGACTCAGTCACCCCGAGGTTGATCGCCAAGAGGCAGAAGCAATTGCGGAGGTCTTTGGAACACCGGATCAGCAACCACCGGTGACGACTGCCAAAGGGCATTTCGGAAATCTTGGTGCCGGGGGTGGGATGGTCGAAGTGATCGCCAGTCTTGAAGCACTAGGGGATGACCTGTTTCCTATTCGCAATCTTCAGCGCCTAGATCCCAACTGTCCCATCAACGCTTGCACCACCGCTGTCGCGGCGGGTGACGAATTCATCAGTGCCAACATCACTCCCCAAGGCCAAGCCTCGGCCGTCCGTATTCGGAAAGGCATTTGAGGCTTTCATGCGGGTTGTCTAAGGTTGGGTTCCTGATGCTGTCAAGCTACGGGATCAGCCAGAACAGGCCGGTCATGGTGGCCGCTTGGGCGATGGCACCTCGGGCACTGATCGGTACCGGTGGTTTGATCCAGGGAGCGCAGTTGCCGGGGCGATAATAGCCCAAAGCAAACTGACATTCACGCGGCGAGTGAACTCCCATTTTGTACGGAAGAACCAAAATATTGCCGAAGAAATGCGCTGACTGGGCGAATGGTTCCAGCAGCGGGCCGCGGGTGTGGCCGTATCTTTCCAGGTTCACGTCTTCGAAGTACAGCGGTGTGTGGCAGAGATTCGAAGCCTTCCAGGTCATCGTCATCGGTGTCCATTGACGTGGTGTCGCAGCGATCTGCTCGATCAGGCATTCCTTGGGCAAGCCCCAGTTTTCCGTGATGTAGGCGATATCGGCTTCGCTGAGCTGATTGATCGGTAACCTAGCTAAGCTGCCATCTTCCGTTTCGATCACTGCCTTCTGGTAAGCGAGGTCGGTCAACCGGCCAATCGCCAAGGGGTCTCCGTCACGGTCTCGCCATTGACGAATGGTTTGTTTCTCCAAAAACGACGATTTGAGGCGATTGTACTTGTCTTGGTCGAATTCACCTGGACGGAACGGTGGGCTGATGTCCAAGGACACCAAATCAATCGTTTGTGCCGCAATTCGTTTGCGGAACTCATCACAGGAAAACGTGGCCTGTTTGAATGGGGAAGAACCTTGCTTCTGGTAGCGACTTCCATCATCGAAGTAGCGGCCATTCAGGCTTTCCCGGAGTCGCTCGCGATCTGCTTCGTCTGCGGCGCGATCTCTTGGATAAGGCGTTGGGCTGGCATCTGAATATTTGGTGCCCAAATCCAAGCGTGACTTTGAACTGGGGTCCGCCGAATCGGATTCAGGGGCCACATCGGGATCCGATAAACGATCTCTGCCCGTAGGCGGTTGCGCTTGATCCAAGCTTTCATTACGGAGCAGGTCCCGTATCGATTTCGACTCAGCAGAGTCATCGATTTCGGTTTGGTTCTCCACCGGGTTCGTAGGTTGGGTGGTTGGCCCGGTGGGCAGTTCGAGCTGCCGGGTCGAGTCATCCCGCGGATCTTTTGTTGTTGCTGGATCTTGAGTTGGTAGCTGGAAGCCCCCGGCAGGAGTGTTCTGGCCTGCGGCAGGCAGATCACGTAATCCGTTGGAGGGTGGTTGTGGGGCTTCGGGCTTCTCCGTGATCGGTGGGACGACCATTTCAATTGCCGAGTTAGCGGGGTCGGTTGTCGAGGAGGCGGGCGGTTCAAGAGTCGGTGTGGGGCCAGCGGCTGGAGCTGGTGCTGGAGCCGCGGGATTTTGGGTCGAGGTTCTGCCCGGTTCCTGTCCGAATGGGTCGTCGAAAAAATTGACTCGGCGGGGTGTAGAAACGGGTTGTAACTGTGAAACACGCACCTCGGCTTCACTACGGGGCAGGCTCTTCGGTGGCCTGAGGATTACATTACTCGGTGGAATCAGGTGCCCATCGTACGGCTCAACCCAGGCCGCCTGCTGAACTCTCTCCGACGAGGAATGTGACGTTCGGGGATTTGCCGGGCCTCGATCGGCGACGCAGATCGGCATCGCATTCTGGACGGGCGACATGGTAGTGAGCGACAGCGTGGAAGCCGTCCGGATGGTGACCGTACCGGCGGTTGCCGCCGGTGCATTGGTCGTACTGGCGGGGGATTGGCCCGGCGATTGGTTGGAAGCTGGGATCCGCGAACTACGGCGCCAACGCAGGTTCGGGTTCGTCTGGCCGACCATTGTCGGTGCTTGACGTGGTTGGACCGATTGGATCGGAACCGGGACCAATTGGTTGGCCACTGAGATTGCCGAGGGGGCGCTCAGTTGTGCCTCTGGTTGCGGATACGCAGTTGACTGTTGGGGCGTCTGGGCCGACAGCAGTGTGCCGGCAGCAGACAAGCAGACGAGGAGACTAAACCGAGTCGCCCTGTTGGACGTCCGGGCTGTAATTTGGCGCTTCTTGCGTGATCGCGATGTCATGCGGATGGTTCTCCCTAACCGTCGCAGCCGAGACGCGAATGAACCGAGCATTGCGTCGTAAATCTTCAATCGTCCGTGTTCCGATGTAACCCATGCCCGCCCGTAACCCGCCCACCAATTGGTAGACGTAATCACTTAGCGGGCCTTTGAAAGGCACGCGCCCTTCGACTCCTTCGGGGACCAATTTTCCTGCATCCGATCCCTTTTGTCGGTATCGATCGCTGCTGCCTTTCACCATTGCCGCCATGGATCCCATCCCTCGGTAGGATTTGAATGTCCTTCCTTGGTAAAGAATCAATTTGCCGGGACTCTCGGTTAGCCCTGCGAATAGGCTGCCAATCATCACGGTGCTAGCGCCGGCGGCGATCGCTTTGGTAATGTCACCGCTGAAGCGGATTCCGCCGTCAGCGATGACAGGTATGTTTCTTTTTTCTGCAACCTCCGTGGCGTGCAGAATTGCGGAGACCTGAGGGACCCCGACGCCACTGATGACACGTGTGGTGCAGATCGATCCGGGACCAATCCCGACTTTGATTGCATCAGCACCGGCGTCAATCAACGCTTCGGCTCCTTCCTTGGTGGCGATGTTTCCCGCCACCACATCAATCTCCCATCCTCGTTGTTGTTTGATTTCTCGAACGGTGTCGATCACGTTCTTACTGTGACCGTGGGCACTGTCGACGACCAGCAAATCGACACCTTGTCGAATTAAGGCTTCGGCTCGCTCGAAGTTTCCCACCCCGATCGCCGCTCCGACTCTCAGACGACCCTGGGAATCTTTGCAGGCGCGGGGAAATCGCTTCATCATGTCGATGTCGCGAATGGTAATCAGTCCCGTCAGTTTTCTATCTTCGTCAACCAGCAAAAGTTTCTCGACCCTTTTTGCCGTTAAAATCCGCTCAGCTTCCTCAAGCGTTACATCTCCTACAGCCGTGACTAAGTTCTCACGGGTCATGACTTCGGAAACTGGGAGGCCTGGGTCCTCTAGGAATCTCAGGTCGCGGCGGGTTAGGATTCCTACCAAGGTCTGGTCAGGATCCACGATCGGGATCCCTGAGACATTCGCCTGGTCCATCAGTTCGGCTGCCCGACCCACTTTCTCCCCGGGGTTAAGGACGACCGGATCGACGATAATCCCGTTGGCCGAGCGTTTGACCTTCATCACCTGCTCGGTCTGAAATTCGGTGGTCAGGTTCTTATGGATGATTCCCAGCCCACCTTCCTTGGCGAGCGCGATCGCCATCTCAGACTCAGTAACCGTGTCCATTGGCGAGGACAGCAGTGGTATCTTCAATTGAATCCGTTCCGTCAGTCTGGAACTGACATCCACCTCGCTGGGAACAATGTCGCTGAATTGTGGCAGCAAGAGAACATCATCAAAAGTGACACCGAGTTCGCCGAGTTTTTCTTCCGACATGCGCCGCGATCCGCCTTCAGGAGAGAGCCTTATTCTTGGCCACGGATTATGTCGGATGGCCGCTTCTTCGGCCAGCAGTGGCAACGATTGCTATGGGCATCAAGTAAATCTCCAAACGACGCGGGCATTTTTCTGATTTTGCCCGAGCGGCGATGAGGGATCCCCAGCAACCGGACAGCACAGCAACCGGACAGCAATTGGGGGTTCGAACGAGGCCCAAGTCATCGGTGTGACAGCAGCTCCGATTTTGCGTGGTCGCGCGCGGAGCGTTTACAGGGGAGGTGGGATTCTCCGGATGCTGCTACGGATTAGCCGCATGGGCGTGGGGGCAGAAAGGCCAGGGGGTGGTGACGCGAGAACTTCGTTTAATGAATGGAAAGAGAGCGACCCAATCAGGCAAAGTTCGCGGCCGATGATAGAACCCGGGATTTTTAGGGTCCGCACTTCATTCTGAGGGTTGATAAGAATATTCCCGGACGTGTAGAGAATTCCGGTCAGCTCGGTCGGGTACACATCGTCGGCTGTCACGTTTGACTCTGTACCGCGATAGGGCGAAGACGTGGGATTGAAGTTCACACCCAAAGCATTTTCCTCGAGTGTTGGTTCGATATTGGCAGGCGTTAACGTTGTGTTGTTTGGCAAGATGACGTCGGCTTGGTTCGGGTAACGCCAAATGACTCCTTAGCGAATTCGAATATTGGACGCATTGGTGATCGCTTGTGTCGTTTAAACTTTACAGTTTTTGATGATCACTCTCGCTCCGCCCGCATCGATCCCGTAGACGCCCGCCTTGTCGATGGGGCCAAATGGATTGTCCCTTTTAGTCAGCAATCGGTTGGCGAGCAGGAGTTCGCCATTGAACGGCGGAATCTTTGCGGCAGGGATTTCGGTTCCCAACGTGCTCTATCGATTGACCACGTCATGGGGTGGCATTGTCACCTGTGCCGGTTTCTGCTCACCACGCACTGATATCTCGACACGACCGCTACATTGCAACTCCGATGTGGTCAGGAGGCTCCTAGGATCGCCAGTGGTATTAACTGAAACTTGGATCTCTCGTTTAGTGACAATGTTGCCAGTTGGGGCGATCGCAAGATCATCACCTGCGGTGATGGAATAACGTAGCAAGTCCAATGGGATGGGATCAGGTTCTGGCTCAACACTAACCGCTACGTGGCTGGTTCCTGACCTGGCATGAACGGTCAATCGAACAGGATCAAAAGTGTCATCCGCTAAATTACCATCGCTGTCATAGAATTTATATTGCTTGGAGGACTCGTGACTCCAGCTGACTTCATCTAACGTCACTGGATGCCAATTGACGAAGGTGTCGTTGGTGTGTTCGTCACATCACATTCCGCTACCGTTGATGATCGCGATCTGACGCTGCATTCGCTCTCCGCTAACCAAAACGTATCGTCTTGATTTGTGCGATCGTTTTCGCTGTGGAGGGTGGAGGGTGGAGGGTGGAGGTGGAAATGGAAAAGGCAGCGTTAGCTGCAGTCAACACCACCAGGGAAGTGAACAACACAACCAGAAATAGATAGCCATCCCCCAGCCGTTGGGAGCGTGGTCGGAGATTCGCAATTCGATTGTGCTGGTGCGGATTCAAGGTGAGTCGGTTGGTTGCTTCAGGTTGATTGCGAAGTGGCGTCGCAAGGCTGATTCCACGATCTTCAAATTGAAGCTTGATTCGACGCCAATTTTCATGCGCGGTTGTTGACGATGCATCGGTGACGCAGTCGGCAACCAATGCGATTGAAGTAAATCTGGCTCCCTCAGGACTAATGCAACGCACCCAGATTAGACGTAGCGGGGATCCGCTGTCAGCCTCTTTTGAGGTGACTCTGTGTTTGCCAGCTTGGACCATCCAGACTTCGATCTCATAGGTCCAGTCAGCGAAGCTGTTGATCACTGTTCCGTCGCGGTGTGTTGGGTTTGGCGTCCCCATATTTGTGGTAATCATCGCACGTCATCCGATCGTCTCGTGATTCATCTGGCTCGCGTCCAAATGTCGCGTCGATACGATCCGCGCAAGCTGGGGCTGTGATTTCATCCAAGATTTGTGTGCCCAGCGTTTGGGCCTTTGTTTTTGCACGAGTCGCACCTTGGTTCCAAAACAGCATTGCCCAAGGCGGCCAATGCTGTCAGCATGATCGTCGAAACCAGCAAGTTGGAAATGACCACTTCCATCAGGGTCAGTCCTTTGTGTCAGTGCTGGTTCATGGTGAAACTTCCACTTGGGTAGCGAAACCAAGCCAGTTACCAGACTGTTGACGCAGTAGTCGCGGCGTAGAACAGAGCCTGCGTTCAGTGCCATTGCGCACCACAACACCAATTGAGTTTGCACTCGCTGCTCCTATTCCGGCGGTCGCTTGGATGACATTACAAAAACCTGGCATGCCTATCCGGCATTCGGCCCACGGTTTCGCTTGGTCTGCGAATATTTGTAGGTTCAATTGGCGATCTGCGATGCTATCCGCCCGTGAGTAAGTTGGATGAGCGCTCGGGCGGAGGGCAACGGCATAACCTGAGAGACTGTCGGTCCAAGCGAAGGGAGGCATCGGATGAACGTTTTCGATTCCGATCATCAAGGCAGCCATCGTGGATGCGGGTGAAACGGAGATCCGAACCGTGGCTGGCCACCTGTCGTGATAGATGTGATGGAACATACCTATGCTGATATTGTCGTCGCATTGTCGTCGCGAAGTACTTTCAAAGGTTTCCAGTCGGGCTCGTTGATGGCCGTCGAGCTGGTGAAGGTCAGCTCGGGGGTGATGACCGACATGCACAACAAGACTCAAACGCCACTTTTTGAGCAGCGCGTGACCGTGATCTCGAGGCTGCTGCTCACGTTAGTGGAGGCGTGGCTAGTGCCGCAGATTCGAACCAGATGGCTGGGGCTGTCTCCGTGGGTGCCTCATAGCTGGAGCCACTCCAGGTTTCAGTGAGCGGATTTTCGTAAAAGGGTTGCAGTGGGGCCAACAGCAACCTGACGAGTGAGTCCATTCTGGTCGGCTTGGTAGTTAATTGTCTCGGAGATGCCCGTACTTGGATGCAGGCGTTCTATTTAAAGACCGTTGCCGGCTGCCTCGTTGACGCTCGTCGCGTATCGAAGGTCGCTGCGAAGCCGATCTTTGATCAGGCGATTGCAGACAAGTTGTAATTCGGACGGCGGCGTTTCAAGCAGATGAGTGGAAATCACAAAGCGGTCGGCTAACGCCGACATCAGCAAGCTTGCGGTGAGAATCGGTGTGATCACTTCAATCAAAGAGAACGCGGGACGCGGTGCGGCAGAACGCTGAGGAAAAGCGGTCATGGAGCGGCTCCACTCTGCAGCACGCCAACATCGATTTTAGAGTCAACCAGACCGATGTCGGAACCACTTCCACTGATACTTGGTACGTTCGGTTCGTTCTCGTTTCGACTGACTGTGGCGATTCCTGCACCGCTGGCAATCGTAACATCAAATCGGTGCTTCCCAGAACGTAAAGTCACGCGGCCATCGTTGAGTGGGTTGCTGCCGACTTGGGGGGCTTCAAAGTCGAACGACGGCGTAGTCTGGAAATCAAGATTTGCAAACAAATCGAACGAGGCTTCGTACTCATCGGCAAGCGAAACAAAATTGACTCGCCGATTCGGTCGGCGAAATTAACGGAGTCGCATTGATAGGCTGCCGCTTCATTATCGCCGTCCTGTGTGATTGTGCGACCTTGATTCATTGCAGCAGAATGAAGGTAGCCAATTTGGGTGGCGAGCTGGTGGGCTGCTGTTTCGAGCTTGGTAATTCATAGTGATTCCGCAAACTTCGGTGTTGCTACGGCCGCAAGTAAACCGACCGGCATCACCGCGAGCACCAACTCAATCATGCTTATTCCGCGACGAAGAAGTTCCATCGGGAAGTTCGCAAATGGGCGGGCAAAGACTTGATTGAACACTCTTACCGCTCTGTCAAAACTGATCCTCGCGATTTAAGAATGCGGCCGCTGCCGTCGGTGCGAACACCGTAGAATCGTCGCAGTCGATAATGCCCAAACGATGCTCGTTGCGTGGATGCCGGGTAGGGTGGATTGCGTTCGTCTAGCCCGTGCTGCTTGCGAGTGAGGCATTACCAGCCCATTACGTACGCAAACACCAAGGGGGCGACAATTGAGGCGTCACTCTGGATCATGAATTTAGGTGCTGTCTTCGCAAGTTTGTGCCAGGTGATCTTTTCATTCGGGACGGCCCCGCTGTACCCGCCGTAGCTGGTCACCGCGTCACTGATCTGACAAAAGTAGCTCCAGTAGGGGACGTCCGTCTGCAAGTCTTGAATCAATAGTGGTACGACGCAGATCGCAAAGTCACCGGCAATACCACCACCGATTTGAAAGAAGCCGATTGGAGACTCCGCCGATTGGTCCCGATACCAATGAACCAGTTGTTCCATTTGTTCGGTTCCGCTTGCCACTGCCGCGTGGGAGGGGACCGTCCCATCGACCACTCTTGCCGCAAAGATGTTACCAAGGGTCGAGTCCTCGAATCCGGGGACGAAAATTGGGATGTTCTGATCCTTGGCCGCAGCCACCCAGCTGTGTTCGCGCCGCACCTGGTAGTGCTCGGCCAATTCTGGGTCATCGAGCAGGTCAAACATAAATTGTGAGGGGAGTTGCGAGCGACCTTCGTTCGCTACCTCGGTCCAGCGGCGAATGAGTCGTTTTTCCAGATTCCGCATGACGGTCTCGGGAATGCAGGTGTCGGTGACTCGGTTGAACCCTTGGTCGCGTAGCGTTTCCTCGTCTGCGGCTGACAAGGATCGCCAGTTTTCGATGATCCGATACTCGTCGTGGGCGACGAGATTGAACATGTCCTCTTCGAGATTGGCGGCGGTGCAGCAGATGGCGTGAACTTTTCCGGTGTGGATCATCGCTGAAAGCGATAGGCCCAATTCGCCAGTGCTCATCGCGCCGGCCAAGGTCACGATCATCTTCCCGCCATCGTCGGTGAATTGACGATAGCTGCGGGCTGCCGCGACCAGTTCGCGGGCATTGAAATGTCGAAAATGTTGCTCGAGAAACTCAGTGACGTGCATGGGGATCGGAACTCCAAGGCAATGGTGCGAATCAAAACGCAGGAAAATTGGAATCGGCACTTGAGAAGTTGGTATGGTGCGCCAGGCTCGGCTTCGGAACGTCGGAGGGTACGCGAAGAAACCCTTTGAAAAAATAAAACAAAAAAAATATTGCTTCTAGGGTCGGATTCGTTCCTTTGCGGCAATGTCTGTGGTTGCAATTTTTTCATCCAAGAAAAAAGATATCGATTTTCGCTTTTTTTTTTCGGGCAGTTGATCCGGCTGGCTGGCGTTCAATCGAGGGCCCGGAAAGTCATGGAAATTCGCCATTTGCAGCGATGCAGCATAATTCGGGCCAGAAGCCTTGGGTTGGGCTTTTCGGTATCCCTGTGATCTGGTACTTTAATAGAGCGATTATCGGCCCGTTGTTGCGTTCTGCGTCCGTCTTGCCCCCTCTTTCATCACGGCCATCCGCATGCCGCGAAGGAAAATGGCAATTTCTTACCTCCACACATCGAAAGCGCACTGCGCTGACGTTTCTCGCTGAACGTCCCGACACTGGTGGTCGCGTCGCCTCGGTCCCACGAACGAGGTGTTTCCACTTAGATGACTCCCGATCCGACTGGCTTTTGAAGGAGCTTTCTCCCACGATGGCAACCACTGACAAGCGTCGCCTTGAGCCCACCAGCGTCCGGCACTTCGGCACTGGCTTGGGTAACTTCGAGCTTCCTGATTTGACCGCGCTGCAAACCGTTTCTTACAAGGCTTTTTTGCAGGCGGATATCGGTTCTCGCAAGAGAAAGCCGCAAGGGCTTGAGTCGGTCCTCAGGGAGATCTTCCCAATCAGCAGCTATGACGGCAATACCACGCTGGAATACCTCCACTACGAATTGGGCAAGCCTCGCTACACCAGTCAGGAATGTCGCCAATTGCGACTGACCTACGGTCGCCCACTGCGAATTTGGCTGCGGCTGAATCGTGAAGAGCCGCATGAGGAAGAGGTCTACCTGGGCGATTTGCCGATCATGATGGGCGGTGGTGAATTCATCATTAATGGCGCTGAACGAGTTGTCGTTAGTAAGTTGCACCGTAGTCCTGGTGTTGACTTCGTGTTGGAGCAAGACACGACGACCGATCGTAAGTTGCCAAGCTGCCGGGTAATCCCTGAGCGAGGTAGCTGGATTGAGGTGAATGTCACCAAGAAGGATGCCTTGACGGTCCGGATCGACCAGAGCGGGAAATTCGCGGCGACCACGCTGCTTCGTGCGATGGACCCGAGCCTGTCAACCGATGCCGACTTGCTGAATGCGTTCTACGAGACATCGACCTACAAAATCTCCAGCGGAAAGAGTGCATCCACTATCGAAGGTAAGATTGCCGTCGATGACGTTGTCTACCCGACTAAGTCGGATCGAGCGGGT
>JAYZAR010000239.1:0-5257 GCA_036339635.1 Planctomycetota bacterium
CGAAACTTTGTCGGAGCAGCAGTAACAATTGCTCATGTCCAATTTTGTCTTTCAAGTTCCGTGGGCGATCGCAATCGGCGGCAGCGTTGTTGTCGCTGTGATGGTTTGGACTGGATTCACGCTGCAACGCAGGCGAGTACCCCCAGCAAGATGTTCCATCCTGATGGTACTCCGAGCTTTATTTCTAGTCTCGTTGATTCTCTTAGCAGCCCGTCCCGTTTGGAACTCTCCTGATCGAGAAGAGCAGACTCGCAACAAGGTTGTCCTGCTGATCGATCGCAGCGAAAGCATGTCGGTCCGTGAAGGTGACGAAAGTCGATACCAGCAAGCAGTAAATTTTGCGCGTGATGTGTTATTGCCGACCGTCGATCAATCGCAATTAGAAATCACACCGATTCTGTTCTCCGACGATTCCCGTCAAGTCACCGGTAACGACATTGCCACGGCAAAGCCGAATGGACCATCGACAAATCTCGGTCGTGCGATTCTTAAAGCTGTCCTGGGATCGGAACCACCACCGTTGGTTGCGATCACACTGACCGACGGAATAACCACTCAACCAACCGAGCACTCGCGTGCCGTCGCGGCGTTAGTGACCAGTGCTGTACCGATGGTTGGCATCGGTTTTGGGAGCCAAGCCGGCGGCCGAGTGGTTAGTTTGGAAGACGCCACAGCTCCTTCCCTCGCCGACCCGGGACAAACGATTCGCGTATCGGCAAAGTTGAACGCCACTGGAAAATCAATTCCTCCGCTGCAATTACTTCTGATGCGAGACGGACAGCTGATCGACCAGCGACGAATTGATGCGTTTGATGGGCCACGAACCTGGACAGAGAATTTCGATGTAACGGTGGATTCCGAAGCAACGCACGCCTACGAATTTCGATTGCTACCACCCACGACCGAATCGTTCACGCTTGCGAAATCAACTGCGACCGCGATTGTACGGGTGACCGAATCGAAAGAGATCCGGGTGCTGTACGTGCAAGGCGGATTAACCTGGGATTACAAATTTGCCAACATCGCAGTCAGCAGCGACCCGGCAATTCGCCTGTCAGGATTGAGTCGCACTGCCAACACCTCTAAATTCTTTGAAAATGTTCAGAGCGATGTGGATTTGGTGGGTGGTTTTCCAAACAGTTTAGAAAAGCTAAGTGAATTCCGGGTGGTCGTTTTATCGAACTTGCGGCCTGGCGACCTCACCCCGTTTCAACAACAACTGCTGGCTGATTTTTGTGGCGACCTAGGGGGTGGTCTGCTCATGATCGGTGGGCCGCAAACATTCAATGCTTCTTGGCGCGAAAGCCGACTCGAAGAACTGCTACCGGTTCGATTTGCAGTTCTTTCAGATCGGTCTGCTAGAAACCTCTTTCAATTGCAGCCGACGTCGCTTGCGCTACAGCATCCGGTCTTTCAGATCAGCGATAAGCTGCCAGCCGAAGTTGCGTGGCGAGAAATGCCTCGATTTACCAGCCGCGCATCGGTCGAAGAAGTCAAACCGGGTGCCGAAACATGGCTGGAGGATGAAAACCGCTCCGTCTTGATGGCATCGCAGCGTTATGGCAACGGCTTCGCTTCCGTAATCTGCATGCAAAATCTTTGGCGATGGCGATTAGCTCGCGAAAGCAATCCGGAACACTTTGATCGATTTTGGTTGCAACTGCTGCGTTACCTCGCTGAATCCGGGCGTGAGGTGTTTACGATATCCACCATGAACCTTGCCCCAGTCCCCGGAGAACGAATTGAACTGTTGATTGACCACCGCGCCGCAACCGGCAGCGAAACTAAAAAACGACACCAAGTTCGCTTGCTTGTTCAAGACGCAGAGGGGCAAGATCGCTTGGATCAGAGGATCGACATCGAAGCGGGAAACCAAGCCACCGCAGCACTCACTGCTGACGCCACGGGTGTCCTTACCGCGACCCTTTATGGAGCTGGGAATCAAATCTTAGCAAGCCGAAATATTGAAGTTCGTGATGCAGCGGTGGAACTAGCAAATACATCGCGCAACATGGAAATGCTGCGGCAATTTGCTGGGATCAGCGGCGGCGTTGCGGTCAAAGCCGAATCGATCACCAACGCACCAGAAATGCTGCAACCTTATCTCAACCCACAAAAGCCACGTCGAGTTGAAAAAAAACATGCTCTCCCTGCGGGAATCAATGGCTGGATACTGACGCTCCTGCTAACTTGCGTTTCACTAGAATGGATTTTCCGACAGCGATGGAAGCTAATCTGAGCTTTTCAGATGAGCAATCAAACCTTCAAGCAAGGCCTTAATCTTTTCCAAAAATCAATTCAATAAACCATTCAGTAAGCACGCCGTCGACCAACTCCTTGAACTAGCCCAGCGTCGGGGAGACGAACCACGACAGCGGCATCCCAGCAACCTCCATGAGGCAAAATGACGCTTCCCTTCCGACCTGTATTTATGATCGCGTTGCTGAGCACTGTCTTTATGCCGGCAATCGCGCAATCGCCGACCGATTTTTCGATGGCAGATCCCTCCGCGTCATTCTTTATGGGACGCATCAAATACAGCCGCAACAACGGCAACGATTGCAGTGGGGTAGGACGCAATCTCACGAAGCTGGTTTCGGAGGTTTCAACCATCCAGATTGGAGATGAGGAACGATTGGCGTTCACCGACCCAAAGCTGTTCGAAACGCCTTTTTTGTTTATGAATGGACACAACGACTTTGTTCTCAAAGACAACGAATTGGAAAGCCTGAGGATTTACCTCGAACATGGTGGTTTTCTATTTGTCTCTGGTTGTTGTACCAACCCTGACTTCCCGAAGGCGTGGCGACGTGAAATGACGCGAGTCTTTCCCGGTACCGAGACAAGGGTCCTGGACTATGACCATCCCGTCTATCATTCATTCTATCAAATTGACCGTGTCCGGAGCCTGCATCGCAACGTCGACGTTCACTTTGAAGGACTGTCCTACGGCGATCGCCTGGTTAGTGCGATGTGCGAAGATGGTTTGTGTTGTGCGTTTAGCATGGATAATCGATGCAACACTGGAAGAGGCGTCTCGCCTGAAGATGGCCGGCAACTCGCACTCAATTTGGCAGTCTACGCCATGACGCACTAGAGCCGCATCAACCACATCCGCCAAGACGCTTTGCGAAAGCCATCGGCCAAACACTTTCACCCGCCGCGTAAGCATTGATGGTTTCATTCGCTGCGTCCATTGCCTTTGAGCGAAACGATTCGAGCACCAAGCGTTGGCAAACGCACTGATCGCTGCGAGATGAGATAGTTGCGCTGAAGCGGCTATTGCAAACACTCGATCCAACGACGACGAATCGCTGATTTCGATCGGTAATGGAAAGAGCCTCGCAAACGCACCGACCGCCCAAACATGCGGGCGGACGCAAAAGTTGTCGGGTCAAGGCAATACCCGCAGGAATCGCCGCAACCCCACGCCACGTGCCGACGGATCATAAAGATCCAGCCGGCAAGGAAACCTTCTTAGCTCGCAAACCGCAATTTCCCGCAGATCTGCCATTCCGCTCCCACTGCAGGAAAGTCAGCTGTGGAAGGAATGCCGTTCACTCAACGAATCGGACCAACACTGAGAAATCAAAAATTGGATCGCGGTCCCCCCTCCACCGGCATCCTTACCATGGCTCACACTATCCAATCAGGAAAGTGGATCTTGAGCGTTCAACAGCTTTCCACTGGAGATCATCAATGAACTTGATAAAAACCAACGTTTCGCCGTCCGCATTGTGGTCATCGGAATCACAGATTTCGCTAATCCTCTACCCCAGTCAATCTTTGGTAGCTACGAGATGAAGCAACTTTTAACATTCGCTCTGCCGTCACTTACCCTCATACAGGTAAAATTTTTTAACTCCAAGCGACGGCTCAAGACGTAGTAGTGACTACCCCTGTTGCAAATGCGAAAATCGGAGACGGCGACACACCGATCAAAGATCTTGAAACGCTCCGCAAAGTCGGAAAAGAATATGTGCAAACGTTCAATGCACATGACGTCAACGCTTTATCTGCTTTTTGGTCACCGGACGCAGTTTACATCAATCGCCTAACTGGCGAGCAAGTCATTGGCCGTGATCAAATCGCTAAACAGTTTGCTGCCATGTTCGAAGCGAAGCAAGGCTTACAAATGGATATAGACGTTCAGTCGTAGGAATTCGTTACACCAAACGTTGCGCTTGAAAATGGCACCGCGACGTTCACATCGGACGCAACTGCACGAAGAAGCATTGATTACTCTGCAGTCTGCATTCGTCGCGCGGAAAAATGGCGACTCGATCGCGTGACAGATGATCCAAATCCTATCGTGCAATCCAATTATGAACATCTGAAAGAATTGGAATGGATGATTGGAAGTTGGGTCGATCAAGCGACAGCGATAAAACTTTCTCGATGTACCCTCAGGATCGAAGCGTCCATCGGGACCGAACGGTGGCGCTTCGCAAATGCATGCCAACGGTCGCAATGCTGCCGCCGATTTTTTGCAGAACCGAGATCGCCCCACCGCATCAACGCTTCCTGCCGGTAGGCCCGCTGCGGGCAACGGGCAGCTCGCTGACAACGTTTCGAACACCTGCACAGACCGTCAAGATAAAGTTTCGAACAACCGCACGGACCGCCAAGACAACTTTTTCAGCAACCGTTCGGATCGGACCGACAACCAGCAAAACAACACGTCGAATCGACAAGATTCCCGCTCAGATCGACTTGATGCTCGCAATGACAATCTGATGAATTACCGCGCGGATCGCATCGATAATATGCAACAGCGCAGCGCGGATCGCGTCGAGCGACGCGATCAAGTTCCTGATAATTACCCACGGGCAGCGTTCTGGGCGGATCACCCTTACTGGGCCCAATGGCGTTGGACAGTGCCATACCGCTACAACACCTGGGCAGTCCTTTCCAACTGGGCACCCTGGCGGTCAAACACCGCGACCAGCGACAACATCTATTACAAGGGCGGCGATGCTGATTACGGAGATTCGATCGTAGCGAGCGAACAGGTATACACCGAACAAGCTCATGCGATCGCCGCAACAGCGCCGGAACCAACCACCGCGAATGCTGCCCAAGTCCGCCAGGATGATTGGATGCTGCTAGCTGTATTCGCAATCACGGCAGACGGAGAAGCCTCAGGGCCACCTCCCAGCATGTTCTTGCAACTTGCTGTCAGCAAGGACGGTGTGATTGCTGGAAACCTATGCAAAAACGACATCGACCAAGTTGATCCGGTAGAGGGCGGCGTTGA
>JAYZAR010000240.1:0-6732 GCA_036339635.1 Planctomycetota bacterium
CAGTGCCTGGCGACGTGTTTGTTGCATGGTTAGATCACTCGATATTGGTGGTCGTCGTAACGATTTGGCTTGATTGTCAATGGATTCAACGCGATCGGGTGTTACGAGAACTGTGTTGCCTTGAATCCAACGGCTTTCGATAAAGAAAGGAATCGGAGGTCAGCAGCGACACGATGACAGCATTGAAACTTCCGTTGCTATTCATGTAAGCCTCGTCTGCAGCAATCAAGGTCTGAGAATCCGTCAGCATTTCGTTTCGGCCCATAAAATACCGAAACGCATGCCTCACAATACTCTGCCGAACCCGCTCGGACGACGCGAGCTTGTCGAGCAGGTCCAATGCATCCTTGACCTCGCCATCGATACCCTCTTCCTCAGTTCCCGAGAGAACGCCGGTCGCGTCAACGGGCTTCGTCGGTACTTCGCCCTGCTCCTTAGGCAATTTGTCGAGGCTCTCTCTCGTACGGTAACGCCCGAAATCATCGTAAATTTCAAAAGGCAATCCAAGTGGATTCATCTTCACGTGGCAGCGCCAGCATTCCTTCTGCTCGGTGACGACGAGCCGTTCGCGTAACGTTTTCGCATGATCCTCCGGGATCGTGGCATCAACGGTAATGGGCAGTTCGGGAACGGTTCCTGCAAGCAGACGTTCGCGAATCCACTTGCCTCGGCGAATGGGGTCAGTGGTGTCATTCAGCGAGTGAGCGATCAACCACGCCGGATGAGTCAACATGCCGGCTCGGTTGGGCCGCTGGTAGGGTTGGGGCAGCAAATAATCCTGCTCATCATCGGCGAGGTCATAGACCATCGGATATTTTTTGTAGAGTGGCTGCATCGCGTGCAGCAGCAGGTTTTCGTCTTCTGTATTTTTCCACTCGCGGCATTCCTTCACGATCTGCTTGATGGCTCGCACGCTGCCATTAAAGCCCCGATTGAATTTGTGAAGATTGTATTTTTGGTTGAGTTCCTCCCAACCGCGCAAATCAAGTCGGTCGAGCAGATCACGTGTCTTCGCTTCCGAGATTTCACCCGCCTCTAGTTCCTCTTTGTTTTGTTGGTAGAAATCATAAACGGTATTGCGAAACGTCTGTCGTCGGAGAATGTAATACTTATCGGATGTGAGCAGCTCGCGGAAAACATCAGTGTCTTTCTCGAGAATCTTCATCACAAAAAAATCCGCGTCGCGCTCGTACATCTCTGGATAGTTTTCGCCGTAGTACGCGAAACCCCCAGAGCGTTTGGCGTCTTTGAACACTTTGTGCGCGTGCACATAGCCGAAGAATTCTTGGAAGAAGCGGAGAATCCTAGGCTTATCAATGGCTGCATCGCCAAGCAACCGCTCAACCTGAGACTCAACATCCTCCGCTGTGCGTAGCTGCCCAGACGTCGCCGCCCGCAGCAGCGTTTCGTCCGGCGGCTGATCGGTCAGCGCGTAGGCGATGGCGAAAGCGAGTTCCGTCGGCGAGAGAATCCGTCGACCATCTTGATCTTCCGGCCCGAGGCCAATTTCGATTCGGTAGACAGCTTCATGATGAAGCATCACGGCCATCAACGTGACCCGGAACGCTTCCGCATGACCTGCCTCTTTCGCCGAATTCCTGAATAGTCCGAGGTATCGCTCAAGTTCTTGCGCGGTGGGCACGCGATAGACCACCCGCTGAAAATGTTGCGTAATCGCCTCCGTTAGTTTCGACTCATCCGGTGCTTGCTTTGCATTGGCAAGGTTCCTGTAGATCGCTTGTCGCTTCATCAGCAGATCGGCTGCCCTGCCAGCATTTGCCAACAGCACGTCGACAACGGCAGAATCAGCAAACAGTAGCGAGGCGTAGTCTCGAATTCCCTGTTTGTCATCGACAATGAACGGCTGCCGAAGATGCTGCGGATCGGCTCCGAATTCAGATTTGACATTCTCAAACACGTAAGGGCTGGTTCGCCAAAGCCGTGGCGGAGAAAAGGACTTGGCTTTGATTTCACCATCGAAAAGTCGGTCGTGGTCGATGTAATTGCCATAGCCAGGTGACTTTGCCCTCTCGCGGAACAAAGACGCTGTCCCTAGTTCCTCATACGTCCTTTCGATGAGCGAGAGCATTCCACGCTGCTCCTCCATCGACATTCCCCCCGCGTCACGAGGTGGCATCCGACCAACAAAGATCTGCTCTTCAATTCGGTTTAGCAGACTCTCTTTCCGTGCAGAATCAAGCGACACGAAGTCATCCAACCGAACATTAGCCTCCTGAACATCAGCCGAATGACAGTCGTTGCAGTGTTCGACCATGACCTGCTGAACACCTTGTTCAGCGGGCATTTCCTTGTTAATTGCCGAAACCGAGCGGCAGGCGAGCGTCAGGGCCAAATACAAAAATAACGACAACCCAACGCCAGTTCTGCGAGCAAGAATCATTTGAAATCTGTTTTTGTTCAACACAGTAGTCGGCTTAAGACAAAGGTCGCCACAACGTCAATTGTAAACAGCTCTGGACAAAAAGACCTATGCATCTCATCGAATACTTGAATACCAGCACGTGCAGGCCCCAAGGACTGGAAATAGCAAACTAAAAATACATATCAAAGCCTGCGAATCTTCGTTCCGATTCTTGAGGCCTCTCCGCCAAGATCGTTCTCCCCTCACGCTAGACTCGTCTCGCGTGAGCATTGCGGGACCTGACGCGGCCAAAACACAAGCTGAGAGTCGTGGCGGCACCAGAACACTCAATGCGGTGTTATCTAAGTTCGCAAAGCTGAACGTCAAAACAAAGCGACTCATTTTCTCGAAGGGAATCGGCAATCATTTTTGGCTCAACCCTAACCAAAAACCAGAGAAGCAATCGGCAGCAAAAATGGACTCGAGCCTGGCGGTTTGAGTCCACGCTAGCTGGAAAAGCCATCACGAACTAAATCGTCGCACTCCAGAAAATCTAATCGCTCCCGACGCGGCAAAACTGGGCGGACCGCCTATTCGCAGAAATGTTTCTGGAGGGGTCGCCAGATCAACGACAAGCAAAACTACTTGATCTTCAACAACGTCGTAGTGTGCTGGATGATATTCGCGAACAAGCCAATTCAATGCGTGTAACGCTCGGCAAGGATGATCGCAACACACTTGATGAATACCTGGGGAGCATTCGAGAACTCGAACGGCGACTGGTGATTGATGAGCGATGGGTAAAGACGCCCAAGCCAACGGTCGCAGTCGATCCACCAAAGGACATTTCAAACAAAAGCAACCTGATTGGCCGAACCAAGCTTCTGTTTGACTTGACGCACCTTGCGATCCAAACCGATTCAACTCGATTGATCACCATCATGCTGCCTGGCACAACAAGCTCTCCACCCCTTGAAGGGGTAACGCTAGGGCATCACGACCTCTCGCATCACGGCAAAGGCCCGGGTAAGCTCGCGCAATTGCGAATCATCGAGAGTGAGTGCTTAAAGGTGTTCCATGACGTAGTTTCCAAGTTGAAACGGTCGCGTGAGGGGGATACAGCTTTACTCGAACGGACGATGGTCTACCTGGGCAGTAATCTTGGTGACGCAAGCAGCCATTCGACGAAGAACTTGCCAATCCTACTGGCAGGAGGTGGATTCCAGCATGACCAACACCTCGCATTCAATTCCAACCAATCTCCTCCGCTCTGCAACCTTTACGTCAGCATGCTGCAACGACTGGGTATTGAAGTGGACGCGTTCAAATCCGGAACTGGCACCCTTCCCGGCTTACTTCATAAAAATTGATTTGGAGTCTGTCCCAAATGGGTGATCAAGAATCGGAATGACGATCATCTGAACGATGCCATGAGCTCTCACCGCTAATGATAACTTCGAGATGCGCCGACGGAATCGTCCGCGTTTAAGAAGGCAAAAGAAACCAGACAAGGTGCGGAAGAAAGTCCAGCTCATTAGGAGGAAAATACGAAAATCAAGTTTGGACTTCTTCGACACGAGCGCCTCGCCCGAAGATGCCGGACTGCTTAACTCACATCATGGTGTTCTAGGGCTGGTCGCCGAAAATCATCCGGGACGTAGAGTGCGGTGATGAGATTTTCGATTCCACCGCTCTGCCTCGCGTTGCCTCAAAGCGGTTGCACTCGATTCGTGATTCGATCGAGTCACGAAAAAACCCCGTGAATCTCGGGGTTCATCGAGTGCGGCCGAGAGGACTCGAACCTCCACGGGATTATCTCCCACTAGGCCCTCAACCTAGCGCGTCTGCCAGTTCCGCCACGGCCGCTTGCAACTGGACCCTTAAGAGTTTCGCTAATTCACCACCTACGTCAACCTCCCACCCGCCCGCATCGACCGGTAAAGCCTCTCAGGCAGACCCGCGACCGTTGCTTTCCTGCCAATCGCTTCAGTACGTACAACCCCTCTCCACGGCATCAACGCGACTTCTCACGTCTGTTTCATACGTGGAACGCGGGATAACGATCTTGCAATCGTTTAAGGAACCCTTCATCCAAATTTCAAGGGAGTTCGATCATGCGTTTGCAAAATCATCTGCTGGCTTTCTGCCAAATGAGCTGTTTCAGCGGTCAGGCAATCGCAACAAACTATTCGGTCTATTCAGCCGATCGCTCCAGGGGCAAGCTTCTTGAAGTGATGAGGCTTCCTGTTGTGATGCACACCATTCGCTTCGCCCAATCAACAACCGTTGCCCTTAGCGTGATTGTAGTTTGTTTGGTGGTTGGAACCGGCTGAAAGATCATTCTGACGAACTTCCAACTCCGCCGGCCCAACTGGACGGGTCGGTCAACGATGACTGCGGATCGGTGCGGCGACCGGCCGACAACACTCGCCCTGGCTTGAAGCTGAGCAAGAGTTCGCGTTCCGGAGCAATACGAGTGACACGTGGAGCGAAGCGAACGGGCCGGGACCTCGGAGTTGGCACCTATTCCCTTCATTTGGAATGGCCAATGTCTACTATGGCTTGCATCATCTTACAGCCACTCGCTTGCGAGCCCTGTCTGGCCATCGGCATCGGAGATTCGGTCATCGATAGTGAATTCCAGACAGACGCGATCAATGTCGACGTGAATCACCAGAGTTTTCCTGGCAGGCCATGGCTGGCCTCAACCCTCCCAATTCGAATTGCGTCGATCTGTGTACTGAGTACGGATTTTTGAAGCTGATTTCGAACTCAAAACTGATTTTGAACTCAAAAATGTCAGCCTCAACCCGGAAGTCAGTCCGGGCGATCACGATGGCCGGAACCAAAGCATCATTGTCGGTCTAAAGTTTACAAATTGACGAGCACAGCTCGCGAGCAGCATTCGCTACCCCTCACCCTGGGAGTAATTCATTGAATCGTGAACCCGATTCAAAAAATTGGCGACGGCAATCTCGTTACTATCGTCATATTTACCCCCCTGGCCGTGTTAGCCGATGCCCATCACCTGACAATTGGTGATTGATCTGAATTTCGATGACCGACTGCGACCTACGCTTGAGTGTCTCAAGTGAGGCTTGATAAATTCGGAAATTATCAGCCGCTTGGGGGCCGGGCTCTCTTACTCATTGGGCCCGTGTTCGATGGACTTAGGACAGCCGATGGTCACCCCAAAGCCAAGCAATCCGACTCGAGTTTTGCTCATCGAAGATAGCGAAATCGATGCAACCTTTGTCACTCGTTTGCTCAAATCGAATCCAGCATTACCATTTCGTGTCGACCGAACAGATCTTCTTGCCGATGCGTTAGTGATGCTTGGGCAGCGAGACTATGACATCGCGATTCTCGATCTGTGCCTTCCTGATGCTCGCGACTTGGAGTCGTTCGATCAGATTCGCGCCCTAGATGCACGGATCCCGATTGTTGTTTTCACCGGAATGGACGACGAGGACATGGCATTGCGTGCTATTCAAAGCGGTGCGCAAGACTTTATGGGGAAAGGCCACGTTACGGGACAAATGTTATTCCGCGCTGTCCGTTTTGCGATCGCCCGCCAGCGTAAAGTGATGGGTTTCAAAGCCGCAGCCGATAGCGATCCACTTACAGGAATGCCGAATCGACGTCGCTTAGAATCAAAATTTAGAGAACTACTGCGAGAGTGTTGCCAGAAAAGGCAACCAATGTCGATGGCACTCTTCGATGTCGATCACTTCAAGAAAGTGAATGACGCTTATGGTCATTTCATCGGGGATGCAGTGCTCAAGGAGATTGCCGCGGTGCTCACCAACTCGCTTCGCAACAACATGCTGGCCGCTCGATTTGGTGGAGAAGAGTTCGCCCTCCTCATGCCTGACTACAGCCTGCAAGATGCTCACCACTTAATCGACCAAACCCTGAAACAACTCGCCAGAACGCCGATGAGCTTCGACGACCTGTCAATTCCCGTTACCGCTAGCGCCGGGTTGGTAGAAGTCCGAGGAAACGATTCCTGGGACCAATGCTACATGGCTTGCGACGACGCTCTCTATGAGGCAAAGACGACCGGTCGTAATCGCGTGGTCCAGCATCAGAGTGCCGTGCGAATTCACGCGGAAGTTTAATCGCGGTGTCCCTCGTGCTTTCAGCACCCCGGGGACCCTTCCGAGAAGCGTTCTGGTAACAGCCTCTGTCCGTGGCAAACAGTTGAGGCCGGCCTCGGATGGGGTTCGAGCAGAGACTTAGTCCTAAGGGGAACGAGCGTTTTCTGAATCGCAAGACGGAAGGAATCCAGATCCACGATACAGGCAGCGTATCGCGTCACTCCCGACAAGACGGATCTGAACACGCAAATACGACGCGAATAGGAATCA
>JAYZAR010000241.1:0-6299 GCA_036339635.1 Planctomycetota bacterium
ATCAAGTCACGGGCTCGATCAGGGAGCCTCAGATTCTAGAGATTCCGATCACTGTAAAAGATGATCGTGGATTCGGACTCCGGCAGCGGCAGCCAAACAGCCGCGCAGCCACACGAGCGGCTTTCCTGCAAGCACAAGTAAAGACAGGCGTCGGCCCGCCAGCGGCGCTGTGGATTGACTGGATCGAAGTCACCGGTCCAGTCCTTGAGAGTTGGCCGCCGCCCAGCATCGGCAAGATCTTTTTTAAGGGCATGTGGTGGAAACAACCTGACGAAGATGCCTACGCGCGCGAGATCATCCAAAGATTTGCCGAGCGTGCCTTTCGAATCAAATCACCCTCCAAGAGCTTCATTGAGAAACTCTTTACGCTCTACGCGGAGGCCAGAAACGACGGTGTCGATTTCCCCACCGCGATTCGCGAACCGTTGGCAGTCATCATGGCGTCACCCGGTTTCCTTTATCAAATTGAACCAGCAGCGGTGTTGGCACCTCGAGCAATTGACGAACAGTATCGCGCCCCACTGCCACCAAAGGAATTGGAAACTCAGCCAACGCAATCGAAAATAGCGCAGAGTGGAGAACAGCATGTCAAGCAAAGCAGCGAACGGACCACCGAGCAGAGCAGGGAACTGAACGACTTGGAATTGGCCGTTCGGCTCGCATACTTTTTGTGGAGCAGCCCTCCCGATCAAACGCTATATGCGATTGCGAAACAAGGCGAATTAAAATATCCAGGCACACTGACACGGCAGGTCAATCGGATGCTGGACGACCCTCGTGCCGACGAGTTTATCGCTCGGTTTTCCCACCAGTGGCTCGGTATGGAGCGTCTGGACTTTTTTCAATTTGACGCCAAGCAGTTCCCTGAGTTTGACGAGAGCGTGAAGCAGGCGGCTCGACTCGAGGTCTATTCAACTATCCGATCGATGCTGGACGAAGAACGTCCGTTAAGTGACCTGCTGAATCCAGACTACGTGGTCATCAATGACTTAATGGCGGATTACTACGGGATCGAAGGAGTGCGAGGTGGCGATTTTCACAAGGTCCCAATTCCCCAGGGATCACCGCGTGGAGGATTGCTGGCGATGGCAGCCATCCTCGCCATGGGATCCGACGGAACGCGATCCTCGCCCGTTGAACGGGGTGCTTGGGTCATGCGAAAGATTCTCAATAACCCTCCACCGCCGGCTCCCGCAAACGTTCCGCAACTTAGCCGGCTGAGTGGTAAGTTACTTTCGCCACGCGAGATCCAACAGGCCCACATGGAGGAACCGCAATGCGCACGATGCCACCGAAAAATCGACCCCATCGGGTTTGGAATGCAGAACTTTGACGCCGCTGGAAAATGGCGTGAGGAAATTACACTGCAACAGACCACGGGAAAACGCGCCATCAAAAAGAAAACGGTACAGATCGACCCACACGGGCAATTGCCGGATGGATCACCCTTTGAAAACTTCCTTCAACTTCGTGATCAAATCGCACTGAAAAACGATCAGTTCGCTCGCGGTTTTAGCGAGGCACTCATCGAATACGCCCTGGGGCGACCCTACGGTTTTTCGGATGAAGGCTTGCGAGAGAGAGTGATTTCGCAAGCCGAAAAACATGACGGATCGATACGTGAGTACATCATGGCATTGGTTCAATCGAAGAAATTCAGGACGAAGAAATGAATAAACCGTCACAGAAACATTCAAATCCTGGCCGCCGCAGCTTCCTGCGTAGCAGTTCGGCCGTGGTTGCACTTCCCTTTCTAGAATCATTCGGCTTTCGCAAACATGCAACCGCCGCCGAGCCAGCAGTCGCCCCCAAGCGGCTTGTGTTCCTGGGAATGGGCTTTGGCGTGACACGCGACACCTGGTTTCCCAACATCAAACAGAGCGGACGCAATTACGAACTCTCCGAAGGCCTGCGACCACTCGCCGATCACAAACAAGACCTGACAGTCATTCAAAACCTCTCCAACCAATTTTCAACGGAGGCCCACTGGGGTAGCACCTTTTGGTTGACTGGTGCAAATCGCTATGCCGAACCTGGCCAGAGCTTCTACAACTCAGTGTCAGCCGATCAGGTTGCCGCTGAAACGCTCGGCCGCGACACACGCTTCACATCGATTCAACTCGGCCACAAGGGCCCTGACAAATCAGGCCATGGCCCCGGCCTGTCTTTGGCTTGGAACCGGCAAGGCAAACCGATCGCCGCTTTGAACACACCGGTCGCTGCGTTTCACCGGTTATTCTCGGACGACGATACACCGCTCGCTGTGCGACAGGCCGCACTGCGAAAAAAGCGAAGCGTGCTGGACACCGTCCTTGAAAATGCGAGATCCGTCGGACGTGGGTTGACCCAAACAGACACGGACAAACTCGATGAGTACTTCCAGTCGATTCGAGAAATCGAAATCCGACTTGCGAAAGAAGAAGACTGGCTGGACGTACCAAAGACTCGCCCCAAAGAATCTCCCAAGGCACCCGACGAAGGCCTGGAGGGATTTGAAGAGCTCAAAGTGATGTACGATCTGATTCTTGCCGCGATGCAAGTTGATGCCTCGCGTGTTTTCACCTATCGCCAACCGCTCGACACCTTCATCACGAGCCTGGGAGCAACAATCACGGCACATAACATGAGTCACTATCGCGATGGAGCAAGAAAAGAAGTTTCCCAAATGCGAGACAAGAAACAATCCGAATTACTCGCACGTTTCATTGGAAAACTGAAATCTACACCGGACGTCGCTGACACCACTCTCTTCGACAACTGCACCGTCACGCTGGGCAGCAACATCAATTCGATCCATTATCTGACCAATTGCCCCACGGTGATTACCGGGGGTGGCACTGGAATTCAACATGGCCGGCAACTGGTCATGCAAGATGCCAACACGCCACTGTGCAATCTCTGGCTGAGTCTGCTAAATGCATCTGGCGTAAAAACGGAATCGCACGGAGACTCCACCGGGCAAATCGACGAATTATTTAGTTAATCACTTGTTTGGTTCATCACTGAACCGTTTCCAACCATAACGCTCAACCAAACAACTCGCTCATTGAGATCCCCGTGCTGTCTCCAAACGATTGCAGTGGAACATCCATCGAATTCGCAATCCTGACAAACAAGTTGGACAGAGCGTTCCGTTCTTCGTCATAGCTGATGAACTGGCCCGACTTGTGTCCCACCTGTTTTCCACCGGCCAAAATCAGCGGATAGTTGTTATTGTCGTGAACCTTGGATGTGGCAGCCCCTTGAAAAACAAGGCAATGATCAAGCATCGAGCCGTCACCCTCTTTCGTATCCTTGAGCCGCTTGATGAAGTAGGCCAATTGCTGGGCCACGAACTGATCCCACAGTCCCCAGTCCTTGAACCCACCCGCTCCCTTGGCCGCCGAGTGGCTCAGTTGATGCAAGTCCTTCGTGAGCCCAATCTGCTTCGAAAGATTGTTGGTCGGTGCGGTCCCACCCTCAGATGCTAATTGGTAGGTCGCAACACGAGTAATGTCTGACTTGAACGCGAGGTACATTAGG
This sequence comes from Planctomycetota bacterium, assembly GCA_036339635.1. Classification (GTDB taxonomy): domain Bacteria; phylum Planctomycetota; class Planctomycetia; order Pirellulales; family Pirellulaceae; genus Rubripirellula. The sequence continues at coordinate 3,523 of JAYZAR010000241.1, forward strand.
TCGTACATCGCACGGATATAATTTTCCACATCCGTAAACTCAATGTCCAAATTCATTTCGACGGGGGTAGTATCCTCGATCGACTGCAACATTGAACAACATCGCGGTCTGCAACCATTGGTCGGTAAACTGCTCGATCCACCTGGTCGCATTCTCGTCACGGATCATGCGGTCGAACTGTGCCGCCAGGACGGACGGTGTATTCAGATTACCTGATGAGGCGAGGTGCAAAAGCTCTTGATCGGGAACCGAACACCACAGAGAGAACGCCAATCTTTCCGCCAGTTTAAAGTTCTGATTCGCGTCGTCCGAAACTTGCCCAGGAAGCCCGAGGTAAAAGAACCTTGGCGAACAGAGAATCTCCTTGTATGAACTTAGCAAAGCCGGAATGGCCGGCTCCACCTGAACCTGGCGTTCGAAGACACGCACGTATTTTTGCACTTCCGCTTCGGTGGGTGGTCTTCGAAACGCCTTTTCAACAAACGCGGAAAGGCTTTTTCGAACATGCGCCTCGGTCTCAGACTCACCAAGCCCTGCTGAAATGAGCGCCGATGTTAATTCGGTGTTGACGTTCCCCCGATAGTCAAAACCTTCCAGATAAATCGCCCGTCGGCCACGATTCGAAAGACGAACAAAAAATGAACGATCCAACGCCCGAGTCATCGCATCAGGCAAAGCCCCGGGAAGGGAATCCAGCGTGTAGGTCCGCAATTCGTCACTTGGATCAATGTTGATGAATCCTAGATTTGCAACCTTTTGTCGCGGATCGACCTCGGAGAACGTGAACCCAATGGAGACCTCGAATTTTCCCGGACGCTCCGCCTTCGCGGCGAGAATCGTTTGGAACTTATATCTTGCAATCGCGGGGATTCCGAGATCGATGTAGCCCCCGGGCTCGACGACAACCCCTTTGCCAGATCTCGGGACCTTGCCAACGATTGGTTTAATTTTCTGTTTGTCTGATGTAAAAGCGATCGGCGGATCGGTATCAAGATTCTCAATATCAAGGCGTTCACGGTAAGGCTTGAAGGCAGCAATTGCCTTCATCTTGTCGATCACTGAAATGATTGCGTTCAGATAAGCTTCAGATGTGGACCACTGATTAGCAGCATCCGAGAACTATTCTGCAAACCGGTCTCAATGCTTGTCCCCTCCGCGGGAAGCGTACCCACTTCTCGCTTAGTCGAGACGCCTAACAAATCCTCCAATGCGTATTGCAACTCATAACGGGTCAACCGGCGAACACCCCCGCGCTTATTCGGGTTCCCCGCCTGCTTTGTTTTTTTTAAATTCCAGATCCAGCCAACCGGTGGTGACGTCTCGCTCAGTCAGTGTTGGCTGTGGTTCAGTACTAGGTGGCATTTCGCCAGAGTTGAACGCCTCTCGAATATCCTCCCACTGCCCAAAATCTTCACCAAGAACAATATCTGGATCGATATCGTCGAACCGAATCTCCGCTTCCATTTTGTCGCCACCATGACACTTACCGCAGTAATTCAGCAACAGAGGTTTGACCTGCCGATCAAACGTCCGACGGTCCGCTGTAATTTCAGCCCCAGCCCTATCCCCCACCAAGGCAGATAACGCTCCAACGAAAAACAACTTACACGTTAGGCCGGTGGTGGCTGGCAGGTTCATGCGGGCAATCGCTGATTGTTATCTTTATGAAACAGAAAACAGGAAGGCAGCACCCGTTGATCGATCAGAGAACAACCAGAGAACCGGAAAGCAGATTGACGATCCGACCGCTCCCACAACTTCCCTGGACGAGCGTTACCCCGCTTCCCCTAAGCCAGTCGTGGTACGAGTTCGGTATAGGAAAGCGTCAGAGGTAAGCAGAGAGATAAGCAGCGATTTCATACTGCCGCCATTCTCCTTGTAAGCACGATAAGCCTCTTGCAGCACAGGCCCATCGTTCAGCGTCTCATTGCGGCCCATCCAGAAACGAAACGCATGCCGAACAAAGACCTGCTCCGCACGCTCACTTTCAGCCAGTTTTTGAATGAGTTCGATCGCGCTGGTGACTTTTCCATCTAACCGAGGATCACCGGAATCGATAATCTCTCCCGTTGTATCCACCGGCTGCTCGAGTTCAAACTCACGGTAAAGCCCCGCATGATTGTACATTTCAAATGGCAATCCCAACGGATCCATTTTCTTGTGACAGGTCCAGCAATAATCTTCTCGGGTCACCCGCATCCGTTCGCGGAGCGTCTTCTTCGGCTCATCCGGGAGCATTGCATCCACAGTGATTGGCACATCAGGAATCCCACCACCGATCAGTCGTTCATAGATCCATCGGCCACGATGAATTGCATGATTGTCCATGGCATCGGAATGGGAGACGAGCCAACTGGGATGGGTGAGGATTCCCAAACGCTGCCCCTCGGGGGCTGTCGCCAAGACACGCTCCGGTTTCATCGATCCATTACCAAAGCTACGTCGACTCACGCGGGCGAAAATTTTCTTTCCCGACACATCAGCCGGACTGACGCCATGATTGACGTTCGACCGTCTTTTGTTTGCTGCTGTCGCTTTTTTACGAGCGGCTGCCAAAGCTTTCTGCTTCGCCGCCAGCTTTGCCTTCAATTTCTTTTCGTCGGGGCTCGCGTTCAGCGCTTTCTCTAATTCCGCGACTTCCCCCTCCATCACTTCGAGCTCGGCTTCCCGTTCTTTGGCTGCTGCTGCCAAGGCTACTTTTTCTGCGGCAATGGATGCAGCTCGCTCTTCCTTGGAGCGTTTTGAGCCAAAGTAAATCCCATCACCTTTGGTCGCGA